>JABEVH010000071.1 GCA_013043915.1 Pseudomonadales bacterium | reverse complement strand
TGTTATATCAGCCTCTCTGCCTATTATACGCGTCATCATCATGAACAATTTTTAGCTACCAAAAACCTACTGTTGGAGCAACAGGACCAAGCCATCACCCTGTCACGAAAACTGGTGAAATACTTACCGCCACAAGTGTGGGAATCCATTTTTTCCGGACGCAGGGATGTCAAACTGCAGACCCACCGCAAAAAGCTCACTATCTTTTTCTCTGACATCAAGGATTTCACAGAAACCACCGATGAAATGTCCCCTGATGCGCTTACCGATATGCTGAATTTTTACTTCGACCAGATGTCACGCATTGCCCTACAGTACGGGGGAACGATTGATAAATTTATCGGCGATGCCATCCTGATTTTTTTTGGCGACCCCAAAACCTTAGGCGCCAAGGAAGATGCACAGGCCTGTGTCTCCATGGCCATTGAAATGCGCAACATGATGAAGATACTGCGTCATAAATGGCAGACTCAGGGCATACAAAAACCTCTGCATGTGCGCATGGGTATAACGACAGGATACTGCCATGTTGGTAATTTTGGCAGTGAATCACGCATGGACTACACCATCATCGGCCGCGACGCCAATCTGGCAGCTCGCCTTCAGGCCGCCGCCCAACCTGACGAGATTCTTATCAGCCATGACACCTATCTATTAGTGCGAGAGACCATCCTCTGTCGCGAGAAAGGCATGGTGACGGTTAAAGGCATACAAAAACCTGTGCAGGTATGGTCCGTAGTGGATTTTCGTCGCGACCTCGGTGCCAATGCTAGTTTTGTGGAAATTGAGCTTGATGGATTTGCCATGCATATCGACGTCAATAAAATCAAGAATTACGATAAGGACCGCATTCTGCAAAGCCTGGATACAGCCACTAAAAAACTACGTGATAAAACCATTATCTAAATCTCTGACTTTTAGCTCGGGCAACAACTAACTATTTCTGATAGGCATGCCCGATGACTGCGGCAAAATATACTTCCATATTTTTTCGCTTCAGTTTAAGTGTAGGCGTTAACAGCGCATTCTCCGTGGTCCACGGCTCCAATGTCAATACCACCACACGTGGCTGAGCATAATAGGGGAAAGATTGAGTTAACGTTTTAATACGACCTAACATCGCCGTTCGAGCTGCCAGGGCTTGCAGGCTTGATTCAGCATCAGGGTCAAGATGCAGCGAATTGGCTAGCTGCTGCCAAACGCCACGGTTAAGCACTACAATACAGCCGATGAAGGGTTGGTTGTCCCCAAAGGCATAGGCTTGTTCAAACGTTGGATCTGCTGTAATAGCCTGCTCCAAATCCGCAGGAGCAATCTTCTCCCCTGTTGAGGTAACAATGATTTCCTTGATACGTCCAAGGATCCGGATACGACCTGCATCCATGACAGCCTGATCCCCGGTACGCAACCAGTCATCGGCGGTAAAAGCTGCCTGAGTATCCGTATCACGCTTCCAGTATCCCCGCATAACATTCCGCCCCCTGACCTGTAATTCCTGATTTTCTCCTATCCTAACCTCTACCCCAGGCAAGGGACGGCCAATGCTGGCAGGGTCATTATCCTCTAAGGCATTCGCCGCCACGACAGGAGATGCCTCAGTCATCCCATAGCCCTGCAGAACAGGAATACCCAACCCAATAAAACAGCGAGCAATGGGATGAGACAAAGCCGCTCCACCGCTAACTGCCGCACGCAGGCGTCCCCCTAATTGGGCCTGTAGCCGTTTGGCTATCACCCTGTTTAACATAGGCCAGGTACATGTATCCAACCAAACAGGAACCGAATCCTCCTGCGGCAAATGTTGCTGACGTAAGAATTTACGCCAGCCCACAGCTACGGCCTGATTAAATAGCCAACGTTTCCAGGTAGACGTGTTCAAAGCAGCCTGCAGTACAGCGTAGATACGCTCATAAATACGGGGCACCGAAATCAGGATGGTTGGCTGTACTGATTTAAGGTCTTCAGCTATCAACGCTACCGAACGCGTATGAGCAACACAGCTACCGGCCGCTACAGGCAAGTAATAACCAGCTGTACGCTCAAAGGTATGTGACAGCGGTAGAAAGGAAAGAAATATATCTTCGGGAACCGGTGTCACCCGCGCGTAGATGGCCTTGACATTTTCCAGCACATTATCATGACTGAGCATGACCCCCTTAGGTTTGCCCGTCGTTCCTGAGGTATAGACCAGAGCAGCCAGATCATCTGGCCGAGGCATGGCAGTATGCACCTGAGCAGGCGCAGCATTCTGCATAGTATCCAGCCATGAAGTCCACCCCACGACAGCCTGATCACCCTGCGGCAACTCAACCTCGGACACACCTTCCGCAATGATGATATGACGTAACGCGGGTAATTTCACACCGGCATCAACGATCGCTCGCCACTGCGCTTGGGTAGCGACCACGAGCACAGAAGACTCGCTATCCCCAAGGATATAAGCAATGCTTGATGGATTGTCGAGAGCGTGCATGGGTACGGGAGTTAGCGCTAATGAAAGAGCAGCTTGATCTAAACTTACCGCATCTAATCCATTAGGCATTAAAATGGCTACGCGTGCAGCACGAGGTAATTGCAGTGCTTCAAAAGCGCATCGAATCTTATCAATTCGACCTGCCATTTCTAGCCAGGACAACGGCAACCAGCCATGCGTCAATGCATCAAAATATAAATACGCAGGCGCATGGGGCGTCTGGGACACACGCCAGGCAAAAAGTTCTGCCAGGGTTCTAACCTGATCAAGTCCCTGAGGTAACTTTACGTGTTCCGTTCTGTGAGCAAGGACTGTCATCATGAAATCCCAAGGTTGGAAAAACATTACCCCCCTAGAATACTTAAGATTTAGCCCAAGATTCACTACAAGCTAAAAAGATAAAAAAACCGCAGCTTATGGCCGCGGCTTATCTTCTTGCTCCGGGCAGGGCGCCTTACGCCTTTGTCCGGCTATTACAAGTGGGTCAGACTCGCTCGATGATGGTCGCAATACCCTGGCCCAGACCTATACACATGGTCGCCAAGCCAATCTGAGTATCCTTCCATTCCATCACATTGAGCAAGGTCGTGGTAATACGCGCACCCGAACACCCCAATGGATGTCCCAGAGCAATAGCTCCACCATTCAGATTGACCTTCTCTTCAACCTTATCAAACAGCTTCAGATCTTTCAAAACAGGCAGAGACTGAGCGGCGAAGGCCTCATTGAGCTCAACGGTCTGCACGTCATCAATGCTGAGACCGGCACGCTTCAGAGCCTTCTGGGTTGCAGGTACAGGACCATAACCCATGATGGCAGCATCGCAACCAGCCACGGCCATAGCGCGTATCTTGGCTCGCGGCTTCAACCCTAGGGCTTGAGCCCGTTCTGCGCTCATGATCAGCATGGCCGAGGCACCATCGGACAGCGCCGAGGATGTTCCTGCCGTGACCGTACCACTCTTGGGATCGAAAGCTGGACGCAAGGCAGCCAAACCTTCCAGTGAAGTATCCTGGCGTATCACTTCGTCGATCTCGCACAACACGCGGAAACCCTCGGCATCATGACCTTCAATACCCACGATTTCGTGGCGGAAACGACCTTCCACCGTCGCTTCCCACGCTTTCTTATGCGAACGTACAGCGAACTCATCCTGCATCTGGCGACTGATACCATGCATACGGCCCAGCATTTCTGCGGTCAAACCCATCATGTTGGATGCTTTAGCTACAACCTTGCTCGCTGCAGGGTTCAAATCCACACCATGCGTCATCTGCACATGGCCCATATGCTCCACACCACCGATAATAAAAACATCACCCTGGCCGGTCATGATCTGAGCTGCTGCCGTATGCAAAGCCTGCATGGAAGATCCGCATAGACGATTCACCGTCTGTCCGGCCACGGTTCGAGGCAACCCCGCCAGAATACCGACATTACGAGCGATATTCATGCCCTGCTCCAAGGTCTGATTGACACAACCCCAGATCACATCTTCGATCAAATCAACTTCAAGACCAGGATTACGCTTGATCAGGGCCTTGATCAGCTCAGCGGACAGGGAATCTGCTCGCACATTGCGAAACATTCCAGCCTTTGAACGGCCCATGGCACTGCGCACACCATCTACTATGACTACGTCTTTAGGATTCAGGCTCATCTGTGTGCTCCTCAAGCAAAGAACTTCTTGTTGGCCTTAGCCATGTCCCGCAGCAACTGCGGTGCTTCATAGGCTTTGCCCAGCGTGGCGTACTGATCACATAGCGCCACATACTTGCTGATGCCCATCTGATCCACATAGCGACAAGCCCCACCACGGAACGGAGGGAAACCTATACCCATGATAAGAGCCATATCAGCTTCTGCTGGTGAGGCCACAATGCCTTCTTCCAGGCAACGTGCCACTTCATTGACCATAGGCAACATCAGGCGTGCAATGATTTCATCAGCTTCAAATTCACGGCGTGCAGCCACGACTGGGCTAATCAGCTCATAAGTTTGAGGATCAACCACCTTCTTAGGCTTGCCTTTCTTATCTGGCTCATAGCTGTAGTAGCCCTTGCCATTTTTCTGTCCATAACGGTTGTTCTCAAACATCACCACCGTGGAGGACTTGTAATCAGGCTTCATGCGATCAGGGAAGCCGTCAGCCATAACGCTGGCTGCATGAACACCCGTATCGATGCCCACAACATCCAGAAGGTAGGCCGGGCCCATGGGCCAACCAAACTTCTCCATGACCTTGTCGATGGCCTGAAAATCAGCGCCATCTCGCAGCAGCATGTCAAAGCCACCAAAATAGGGGAACAAGACACGGTTGACCAAGAATCCGGGGCAATCGTTAACAACGATAGGCGTTTTACCCATTTTCTGCGCCAACTTCACGGTAGCTGCCACCGCATCGTCCGAACTCTTCTTGCCACGAATTACTTCCACCAGCGGCATCATGTGCACAGGGTTAAAAAAGTGCATGCCGACAAAATTTTGTGGACGGCTTAAGGACTCTGCCAGCAAACTGATGGAAATGGTCGAGGTATTGGAAGCGATGATGGTGTCTTCACGCACTAAAGTTTCCGCTTCTTTCAATACAGAAGCCTTGATCTTGGCGTTTTCTACCACAGCTTCGATCACGATATCCACCTGACCGAAATCACCGTAGTTGAGCGTAGGACGAATACGGGACAGCGTAGTACCCATTTCCTGCGGCGTCATACGGCCTTTTTCAACCTGACGGGACAGCAACTTGGTGGCTTCTCCCATGCCGAGGTCAAGCGCAGCATCGCGAATATCTTTCATGATAATCGGCGTGCCCTTGTAGGCTGTCTGGTAGGCAATACCACCACCCATGATACCGGCACCTAGCACAGCAGCTTGGCCAATTTCCTTACTACCTTTGCCTTCATGCGCCTTGGAAGCCTTCTTAACCGCCTGATCTGCCAAAAACAGACCAATCAAGGCATTCGCCTGAGGCGTTACCGCTGCCTTGGCAAAACCCTTGGCTTCAATTTCTAAGGCTGCATCACGCTCTAAACTGGCATGGGACTGCATGGACTGCAATGCAATCTTGGGGGCAGGATAGTTAGGTCCAGCTTTGCCAGCCACTACCGCCATGGCTGTATTGAAAGCCATCATCTGTTCCAACATATTCAACTGAACTGGAGCCAGCTTTTCACGACGGCGGGCCTGCCAGTCCAGCTTGCCGGCCAAGGCCTGTTTTAGCAGGGCGATCGCTGCATCTTTTACCTTCGCTGGTTCAACAACGGCATCAACCGCACCATCTTTGAGTGCATCAGCCGGGCGCTTTTCAGCACCGGTAGCGATCCACTCGACAGCATTATCCACACCTATGATGCGGCTCAGGCGTACCGTGCCGCCAAAACCTGGGAACAACCCCAGCTTGACTTCAGGCAAACCCACTTTGGCTGCACTGGACATGACACGGTAGTCGCAAGCTAAGCACATCTCAAAACCACCACCTAACGCAATCCCGTTGATGGCAACCACACTGGGTATCGGCAGGTCTTCAAAAGCAACAAATGCCTGATTGGCTTGTTTCACCCAACCTACAATTTCATCTTCACCGTGACTAAACAATTCGCCAAATTCGGTAATATCTGCGCCAACAATGAACACGGGCTTGCCGCTGGTAACCACAACGCCTTTGACCGAGCCGGCTGCTTTAATGGCAGCGACAGCAGCAGCCAAGTCATTAAGCGTAGTGCGATTGAACTTGTTGACGGATTCACCGGCGAGGTCGAACTTAAGTTCTGCAATACCATCACCGATATCGGCGACCGTAATGGCTGTACCGGAATAGATCATTCAAGATTCTCCTGCTTTCAGGAAGGAATAAGACAGGCTTGGTGGCCTGACCGTAAGCTGTGTCCCCGCCAGTGGACCACTGGCCTCTTGTAGCACAGGTGGCCTAGTATAGGCTCTTAATGCATTTTTGTGAGTCCCCTGTGTGACCGGACGGTCGGCATTTTACTAAAACTATCCCTATGCATTCTATAGAGGCAACCACAGCGAACCATCCCATGTTATGCTAATCTTGAAAAAAACATATTGAGGTGGATGCATGCGCACCAGCATCGTACTAACAATGTTCATGACTCTGGCCCTGACAGCAGGTGCCGGTGGTATTTATACATGGGTGGATGATCAAGGTGTTGCTCACTACGCAGACACCCCCCCCAACCATACCTCTGGAGTACAGACGGTCCGGGTGCAAGATGCCCCTTCCTCTGATGCCGGCGCTGAAATTAAACAACTGAATGCCGAGCGAGACGCGCAAGATAAGAATGCTCAGGCTGACGAAAAAGCCAGTGCAGATAAGCAAGCCCTGCAGGCCAAGTCAGATCAAGCGGCCAAGGACAATAAGGCTCGCTGTGATCTGCTTCAAGCCAACTTGCAGGTGATGAATGAACACGGGCAAGTGCGTGAATCCGACCCCAAAACAGGTGACTCTCACTATCTCTCGGAAGAAGAAAAACAAAAACAAATGGCTGATATGAAAAAACAAATACAGGCCTTTTGCGGCCACTAATCCTAGCTTGCATGGTGTACAGTATTTCGACGGCCCCTAGTTTTACCGACGTATGCGTTTAATTCAGATTTGTTTTAGTCACTAGCGATCATCCATAATTCTCCGTCAAGTCCTTACTGCTGAGAGTCCCAGCCCACCATGAGTTCCTCATCCAACTCCATGCCTACACAGGACCTGGATAACGATTTAAGTACCCATACACCGATGATGCAACAGTACTTGCGCATCAAGAGGGACTTCCCTGATGCCCTGGTGTTTTACCGCATGGGCGACTTTTACGAACTCTTTTTTGCTGATGCCCAAAAAGCTTCTCGCCTACTCGACATTACCTTAACTTCTCGCGGGCGCAGCGCTGGCGAGCCCATTGCCATGGCAGGCGTTCCCTTTCATGCAGCAGAGTCATATCTGGGGCGTTTGATTCGCGCCGGAGAATCGGTAGTCATTTGTGAGCAGGTTGGCGACCCCGCTACCAGCAAAGGCCCCCTAGAGCGCAAAGTGGTTCGTATTATTACGCCGGGCACAGTGAGCGATGAAGCCTTTCTGGATGAAAAGCGCGACACCTTGCTGGCTGCTCTGGCCCTACGCGACAACGCTTGGGGACTGGCTTGGCTGGATATCAGCAGTGGTCGCCTCTGGGTTGCTGAATTTGATGACCCCACCAGCCTGTTGGCCGAGCTGGCTCGCCTGGCTCCGGCAGAGCTTCTGATTGACGAATCAGCATCGCTCTTGGATGCACTGCAGCTGCAACCCGGACTACGTCGTCGAGCTGCCTGGGACTTCGATGCCGAAAGTGCAGCGCGTTCATTACGCGACTCGTTCTCAGTACAACGCTTGGACAGCTTCGCTTCCTCCGGGCTATTGCTAGCTCAGTCTGCCCTTGGGGCACTGCTCAGTTATGTCAGGGAAACACAGCGCGCTGTGCTTCCTCATCTGCGTGCCCCACAAATTTATCACCAGGATGACACGGTAGTGCTGGACCCAGCCACGCGTAGAAACCTGGAAATCACGCAAACGCTAACAGGCGATACGCAGCACTCTTTGGCCTGGGTCCTGGATCACACCTGTACAGCCATGGGATCACGACTGTTACGTCGCTGGCTGCATTTACCACTGCGCCAGCCTCGCGCCCTGCAAGAGCGTCAAACCGCCGTTCTTGAGTTTCAACAGCAACACAGGGCGCTTCGCCAGCAGCTTAAGGACATCAGCGATCTGGAACGTATTTTATCGCGCATCGCCTTAGGCAGTGCCACCCCGCGAGACCTGGATCGCTTAGGTTTATCCTTAAGCCTGTTACCTTCCTTGCAAGATCAGCTTAACTCGTTTAGTGCAGAGCGCTTGCAATACCTGCGCGCTCTGCTGGGACCTTACCCCGAACAGGTCTCCCTCCTAAAACGCGCCTTAGTGGAACACCCCCCCATGACCTTGCGTGATGGTGGAGTTATCGCTCCTGGCTATGATCAAGAACTCGATGAACTGCGCAGCCTCCAGCAAAATGCCGGCGATTATCTTTTACAGATTGAAGCCAAGGAACGAGCAGCTAGCGGTGTGGCCGGACTGAAGATTGGTTACAACCGGGTCAGCGGCTATTATATCGAGCTGTCAAAAGCCCAGGCCGAACATGCCCCTGCTCATTTTATCCGACGACAGACCCTTAAAAATGCCGAGCGTTTTATTACGCCTGAACTTAAAGCCTTTGAAGATAAAGCCTTGTCAGCAAGTTCCCGCGCCTTGAGCCGAGAGAAACAGCTTTATGAAGCCCTGCTGCAAACACTGGCTCAGGATATTTCCTCCTTGCAAGCAACGGCAGACGCTCTGGCCGAGCTGGATGTACTCAGCAACCTTGCAGAGCGCGCTGATCTTCTTGGCTGGTCCATGCCTTACTTGCACGAAGAACGCGGCATCAAGATCGAAGGAGGACGGCATCCCGTGGTGGAAGCTGTACTCAACGAAGCCTTTATCGCCAATGACGTTCATCTTCATCCTGAACAACGTCTGCTCATTATCACCGGCCCTAACATGGGCGGAAAGTCTACCTTTATGCGGCAAACCGCACTGATCGTACTCTTGGCTCAAATAGGAAGTGCTGTACCTGCGCAACGTGCAGAAATCGGACTGGTGGACAGGATATTTACCCGCATAGGCTCGGCTGATGACTTGGCCGGAGGTCGCTCTACCTTTATGGTCGAGATGACAGAAACCGCTACCATTTTGAATAATGCCAGCGATCGCAGCCTGGTACTCATGGATGAAATCGGGCGCGGCACCAGTACCTTTGATGGTCTAAGCCTGGCCTGGGCTTCCGCCAGCTATCTGGCCACGGAGTTGCGCGCACTGACATTATTTGCCACTCACTATTTTGAGATGACCGTGCTGGCTGAGTCCATGGATGGCGTTAGCAATATACATGTCACCGCCTTGCAACATGGTGACAAAATTGTTTTTCTGCATGCCATTCAACCAGGGCCCGCTAGCCAGAGCTACGGACTGGCCGTTGCCCAACTCGCCGGTATACCACGTAGCGTGGTACAAGCTGCACAACTTAAATTGCAGGAATTGGAGCGTAGCGAAATCAAGCGCCAACAAAGCTACACACCTTCCCATCAGCCCCTGCAAGGCGATCTGTTTAACTCACCGGAGAGCGCGGTCGAAAAACTCCTGTCCCTGCTTGATATCGACAGCCTTTCCCCGCGACAAGCCCTGGATCAGCTCTATGCTTTGAAGAATTTGCTCGATACCTGATGGCATGGTTTTTAACCCTGCACCCTTGGCCTCGTTCACACTTGCCGTTACACTATGGCTCGCACTGTTGTTCCTGTCCGTTTCGGGAGTTGTTCCATGACCTTTGTTGTCACTGAAAACTGCATTAAATGCAAATACCAGGACTGTGTTGAAGTCTGCCCCGTAGATTGCTTTTATGAGGGACCCAATTTTCTGGTGATACATCCCGATGAATGCATAGATTGCGCCTTATGTGAACCAGAATGCCCCGCAAACGCCATCTTCTCCGAAGATGAGATTCCTGCCGACCAGAAAGATTTTATCAAGATCAATGCAGACCTCGCCCAGATCTGGCCTAACATCACAGAAAAAGGTGAGCAACCTAAAGATGCCACCGCATGGGATGGCAAGCCCAACAAGCGCTCCATGCTGGAACGCTGATTACCGTTCCACCTGATAGATGGCGTATTGGATGATGGCCGTCACCTTCACGATGCCGGTTTCATCCCGTACCGCAAGATGGCTGGTAGTTCTAACTCGTCCATGCCGTTCCACAGCGTTTGCCGCTTTCTGCAGTTCAGCGACGACAGGAAGCTCTGCATGGACGCTAAAATCACTTTGCACCGGTTTGAGATAGCTCAACTGTGTCTCGACAGCTACGACGGCCATCTTCCCATCGCCCCATGTCCGATTGGACCAATGTTGCCATAACTCCCATCCCGCCACCTGCAACAAGGCTGACAAACTCCCGGCAAACGCAGTTCTCTTGTCATTATGATTGCCCTGCAGAGGAGCCGCCAGTTCAAGGCGCTGATCATCAGCCCATACCACCCGCACCTCCATAGCTGCTGTCAGCGGAATTTGTTCATGCAAACGTTGTTCTCGGTTTCTCATGACCACTCCGTCATGTACACGGTTGGATCCAGCATAACAGCACGACGCTCACCTTGATCGGCCGTACCGACATAAAGGATACCTGCTATGCGTTCCCCTGCTTTTAAACATAACGCCGCACGTACGCCCGCATCCTCAGCCATCACCCCTGTCCGCCAGATGGCGGCAAAACCCTGAGCATGCAGGGCCAGCATAAAATTCTGTATCGATGCTCCCATACTTAGCACCTGCTCCACCTCAGGCACTGAAGTATCAGACTGCAGCACATTGATAGCCACCACCAACAAGGGAGCACGCAAAGGCTGATGGCATAAGCGCTGCTGCTCAACGTCCGATAAATCAGGCTTCAAGCCAGCCTGCGATGCCGCCAAAATAGCACCCAATCTTAATCGGGCATCCTGACGCACTATCAGATAGCGCCAGGGATGCAAGCCTCGGTGATCCGGAGCTCTTAACGCCGCCTGGAAAGATCGGTACAGACTCTGATCATCAGGAGCAGGCTCCACCAATACAGGTTGTGACACCCGCGACAACAAACCTTCCAGCAGTTCCATGCCCCCTCCTAATCAAAAAGTTCTTCAGAAAATATCAAGTTAATCTCTTTAACTTGCCATCAAAGTAGCTATCGCGGACATATTTTGTTGCATTGTCACAAATAACACATACAAATTGCTACAGATCAATTTATTCGGCCGCGTTCCACAGATAATAGAACCACCTTTAACTGTTCACAGGTGCTTGCTATGAACAAACTCACTACTACGCCTTCATGGCGTTTACTACTACTGCCCGTCGTGGGTGGATTACTGGCGCAGACCGCCCACGCTGTGCCTAGCTTTGCCCGTCAGACCGGTATGGCCTGTGAAGCTTGCCATTCCATGTTTCCTGAACTTACACCCTTTGGACGTCAGTTCAAATTAAATGGCTACACCATGACCGGTATCAAGCAGGTCGAATCTCAAGCCAGCGACAACGGAGCCGGTGTCAGGCTGAATCAGATTCCACCGCTATCGGCGATGATTCAGACTCAGATCACGAATGTACGCGATGAGCACATCAAAAATGCTAATGGCACGGCAGCCATCTCGCAGGATAATATTTCATTCCCTCGCCAATTCAGCCTGTTCTATGCTGGCGAGGTTTCTGATCATATGGGGGCGATGCTCCAGGTTACTGGTGAAAATGGCGGCAGCATCAGCCAGGATAACTCTGAAGTTCGTTACGCCAATCAGAAATTGATGCTGGGCGTTCCTGTCACCTACGGTGTCACGCTCAACAATAGTCCAGGCATGGAAGACCTTTGGCAGAATACCCCGACCTGGGGTTACCCGTTCATCCACCCAAGTGGATCGCCTGCTGGTGGCGCCAATGCAGCTAACGCTTTCATGGCTCATGGCTTAGGTGGGGCCGTTGCTGGACTGGGTGCCTACACCATGATTGACAATCACTACTATGCAGATTTCACGCTGTATCGCTCTACCTCAACACAGAGCTGGAATCTGACCAACGCAGCTCCGGGTCAGTTTAACGGACTGGCACCTTATGGCCGTTTGGCTTATCAGACTGATATTGGTAACGGTGACATTGAGATTGGCGGCTGGTTTATGGCGGCTAATCTAACCAATACTGGAGGCCTTAACAATACCGGTTTAGGTTCTCCATCCGATCGCACCGTCGACCGCGCCATTGACTTGCAATATGAATTACCCATGGGCAACGACGAACTGGTCGTACACAGCTCGTATGTGCATGAGTCTGATGATATGCGTTCCACAAACTCAGGAATGGCTTATCTGAACTCGTTCAAACTACAGGGAGAAATGCATTTCAATAACAAGCAGTCCGTTGGACTGATGTTGACGCGTTCCACGGGAACCAACAATGATGCATCATTCAATATAACTAATTATGATATGCCCGTGAACCAGACCAACCTCCCGCCTGGCGCCGCTTTTATCAGCCCGCAGAGCACAGCCTGGGTTGCTCAGTACTATTTCCTGCCCTGGGAAAATGTTCAGCTCGGTGCCCAGTACTGGATGTTTACCAAGTACAATGGCAACAGTGGCTATAACTACAATAATGGCGATGCGCATGCCAATGACACTGCCATGCTTTATGGCTGGTTCTTGTTCTAGTTAGGTTGAGTCTCAAAGCGAGGGGAGATAACTGTATCTTCCCTCGCTTTTTATTTATTCAAATCTGCGAAAATCCAGCCCTATCGTAAGCCCCGCCATGGGGTGATAGGAAAACGCTGTGAGGTATGCCAAACTCGTCTATCTATCCTGGGTTCCTCCCGTTTTTCTTGTCCATAATGAGGTGTTAGCGATGACCGTCCCCAGAATCACTTACTTACTTGGATATTGTCTGATTGGCAGTGTAGCGCTACACGTTACCCACGCAGATGAGTATGTCTCCAAATCTGAATTTGAGGCCTTGGAAAAGAGAGTTGAGTTACTAGAAAAGGCTATAAACACCCCCACCCCTCCTGTATCGGCGCCGTCGCCAGGTTCAAATTCGGGCAACACAACTCCAGGTCATTGGGTTATGGACTCCCCTGATCTACGCCTTGAGAACTGGCAGGCAATCAAATCTGGCATGAAGCCTGATCAGGTAAAAGCCTTACTCGGTTCACCCAGTCAAATTATCAAAATCAATTGGCAGAATATTTGGTACTATCAGACCAGACGAGGCAATGGCTCTGTCATCTTCAACGGCACGGGAACGGTCTCTCAAGTTCAGATTCCTCCACTGTAAACCGCAGGAATCTTTCCCATCCATTCAAGTTCGTGCCTTGTTTTTCCTCGCTACCCTATAGGAAGGGGCTGATATCCTCAACATCGAGTTGTTCCCTGCTTAAATTTACCGTATGGGCGTAATTTTCCCACACGCGTCTCCGCAAAAATAGCTGGTAGAGATCAGGATCAATATGATGCTGATCTCGCATACGCTGCATGATGCGCAAGGATTCGGATAACTTCATCGGCGGTTTGTAGGGACGATCCGATGCCGTTAGTGCCTCAAAAATATCTGCAATAGCCATCATCCTGGCCGGCCAGGACATCTGTTCCCGTGTCAGTCCTTGGGGAAAACCACTGCCATCCATGCGCTCATGATGACCTCCCGCATACTCGGGTACACGGTGCAACGACTTAGGGAAGGGCAATGAATTGAGCATTTTTATCGTCACGACCATATGCTCATTGATACGCTCCCGCTCCTCGGCACTTAAGGTCCCTCGTTGAATGCCCAGATAAGCGACATCCTCTTCAGTCAGCAAGGTCTGCTCATGGCCTTGCGCATCCTTCCAGCGCCATGCAGCCAGTTCGAGCAAACGCTGTCTAGCCTGATCGGAAAAAAATTCCCCACCTCGGTTTGATTCATGCAAAAAATCCTGCGCCTCGCGTAGTTGTGTGATTTTTGCTTCGAGATCAGCCAGCAGCACATCAGCATGTTGAGGTTGCGCCTGTAATGCACGCAAGTAATCAATCTCAGCCTCACGCATCATCACGACAACCCGAACATCGATAACGTCCATGCCATCACGCATCCTATGCAGTTTGGTGGATTTATCGAGAAGATAATCAGGCGTCACTAGCTTCCCGCAATCATGCATACCGCTAGCTACCCGCAATTCATACCAGTCATCGGTATCTAAAGTAAAATCAGCTAAGGGCCCTTCCTGTTCTTCACAGGCGGCTTGCGCCAACATATCAGTGATAATCGGAACACGTCGACAATGCGCCGAGGTATAAGGCGACTTGGCATCGATGGCATCGGCGATGGTGTCGGTAAATGATTTAAGCAAAGCCTTGTGCTGTTCAAACAAAATCCGGTTATCCAAGGCCACGGCAGCCAGCGAGGCTAAGGCGCGTACGATGGTTTCCTGGGACTCAGGAAAAGCCATGACCTGCCCCGTCTCATCACGAGCATTGATCAGCTGCAACACGCCTATGGTTTCCTGATCGTGATTACACAACGGTATCGTCAGTAGAGATCGCGTGCGATAGCCGTTTTTCTCATCAAAGCGCCGCGCTCCTGAGAAATCAAAATCGGTGACCTCGTATACATCAGGAATATTGCTCAGTTGTCGGGTCCAAGCCACATGCGTAGCGACATTATGATGCTCAGCCTGACCCAACGAATCCCGCAGAGGCAGTGATGGATAAATATCGGCTTCCGTAGCATCAAGGGAACGAACCCAATGTACATGCAGGCTGTCATTTCTTACGATATTAAATTCTAGCCTTGCCTGAGTATGGTCACGATCTCGTAACAAATACAAAGTTCCGCCATCCGCTCGTGTAATGTCCTGAGCCTCCTTGAGAATGGATTCCATCAGTTTGGTGGTATCATGTTCAGAGGAGAGGGCAATGCCGATTTCAATGAGATGCCAAAAAACCTGTTCATTCCCGCTAATCTGCGATTCATCGCTCATAACTGCCCCCTTACTATCGACGATGCTTACACTGTAGCAGGTCGTACTTCGGCTATCACCTGCACCGATGTTATGATGATGCACTTCTGCTCCGGAGCATGCACCTCATGAGTCATCAAAGCACTGCTGAATTTGTAGCCCTGAATGTCGCCGTCCTGACAGTTTCCGACACACGCCAACTTGAAAATGACACCTCAGGTGCGTACCTGGTCAATGCTCTGACCGACGCAGGTCATCAACTGGCTGACCGAAAAATCATTAAGGATGACATCTACCGCCTTCGTGCCCAAGTTTCTGTCTGGATCGCTGACCCGGAGATCGATGTCGTCATCAGTACCGGCGGTACAGGCTTTTCTGGACGAGACTCCACACCGGAGGCATTGTCACCGCTTTTTGACAAAACCATCGATGGCTTCGGAGAATTATTCAGACAAATCTCCTTGCAGGAAATTGGCACCTCTACCCTGCAATCACGAGCGCTCGCCGGCATGGCCAACGATACGCTTATCTTTTGTGTCCCGGGGTCCACCGGTGCCTGTCGCACGGCCTGGCAAGGCATTTTGTCTGAACAGCTGGATGCACGCACCCGCCCCTGCAATTTTATCGGGGTACTTCAGGTGCGCGAACGCTCCCGCTGACGCTAACGCATGGTCACGCGCCGCCATAGGGCGCGCCCGACCATACGCACCTGGGTCCCTCGGTTAAGGCGCTTCAAATTGGTCTTGAGTATCCCTTGGGTAAAATAAGTCGGCCGGCTGTAATCTATAGCAACATCCAGCAGCACGGGCTGGCCTGTTTGTGACCGTTCCCATGCCTCCTGCAAGGCAGCCCCAACGGCGGTATCATGGGAAAGTGCGATGTAGTGCAAGCCCAAAGCCTGGGCCAAAGCACGACGATCCAGGCGTGGCAGCTCGGTACATGTCATGCGCCGGTAAGGAATCTGCTGAGCCTGCGCGATTTGCGCCAGCTCACCATCGGCAAATACCGCGATCACCACACCCAGCCGTTCGCGCACAGCCGTCAACAACTCCATACACGTCATGTTAAATGCGCCATCACCTACGATAGCCACCACCGGCGACTCAGGATGCATCAGCTTAACACCTAGGGCGGCAGGCACTGCATAGCCCATGCAATTAAAATCTGTCGGTGAAATGAAATGCCGCGGCTTTCTGATCGGCAGGTGCTCTGCCGTCAAGAAGGTGTGGTTGCCGTCATCGGCAACGACATAGGTATCCGAAGTCATTTGCTCCTTCAAGCCTGAAAAGAAGGCTGCTGGGCTAACTTTTCCTGCAGGAGTTGCATGCTCTTCCCAAGATTTACGAAACTGCTGACGGCCCTGCTCAATCGTATCCCGTACTGAAACAACATGGGCTGATGGTGTCCCACCCATATGAACCAGCTGTTCCAGCAGCAGAGGCAAAATCTCACGACTATCCCCTTGGACGGTGACGGTTGCAGGATAATTCACATGGAAAACGCGTGGATTAATATCGATATGAATCAGGGTCGAAGGTACGGGCATGCCAAAACTTCCCGTGGCAATTTCACTGAAACGCGTTCCTACCGCCAGCAAAACATCACAGGATTCCATGATTTTAGCTGCAGGTACCGCATGCGGACCAAAACTCATCCCCACCGACAACGGATGGTCCCCCGGAAAAGCTGACAAACCTTGCAGCGTCGTCGCTACCGGAGCGCCTAATCGCTCTGCGATGGCAATAGCACTGTCCTGAGCATCTACGGCCCCCCACCCCAGAAAAAGTCCTGGGCGTTTAGCCGCTTTGAGCAACTCGGCGGCCTTATGGATATGCTGCCGGTCTACAGGATTCACCGCTGCCTGTTTGGCATAGGCAGGCAAGTCCAGGATCTCTCCCTTATCGAGTTGCAGGTTAACGGGCACTTCGATATAAACCGGCCCAGGTTCCCCGCTACATGCCAGGTCAAAAGCGCGGTAGAACGTTTCCACAATTTCAGCATGCCGGCTGATCTTGAAGGTTGCTTTACACAACGGTCCGATAAAAGCGTGATTATCGATATCATGTAATTGGAACTGATAGGCTGAATCGCTGCGTATCCCACCCGAAATAACCAACATGGGCACACCGTCAAGGAAGGCCTCGCCGATGCCGCTGGCGGCATGGGTCAATCCAGCCGCTGGTACCAGAACCAGGGTACCTACCTGCTGACTGGTTCGCGAGATGGCATCTGCCATAAAAGCTCCACAGCCTTCATGGGTCACCAAGATGGGGTGCAACGATTCAGAAGCCGCCAATTCATCATAAAGTTCTGTGTTATGTACACCCGGTATGCCAAAAGTATGACGTACTCCCAACTGTTCCAAGGCAAATCGTACCAACCATGCTCCTGTCTTTTTCACGCGCCGCTCCCTATGTGACGAGCTGCCTGCCAGGCAGTCAGATGACAACCGGCGATAAAGGTTCCTTCCAGGCTACGTTGGCCCGATGACCCTCCGCCACCAAATCCACTCATTTCTCCCACCGCATACAGACCCGCCATGGCCTGACCATCACGCCCTATCACCTGTGAATTGATGTTGGTCACAATGCCACCTAAACTTTTTCGGGTAATCAGGCGCAAACGCATGGCTACCAAAGGTCCCGAACCGGACTGCAGTATCGGTGCCGCAGAACAGGTTCGCAAGCGCTCACTGCGCCACTGCCTTAACTGATCCAAACGCCGCAACTGATCGTCATTCCAATACGCCCGCCCCATGCTAACCTGTTGGTCATAGCCCTGCACGCTGGAACTCAGACAAGCCAGATCAATCGGAGCTGTTGGAAAGCGCCGGTTCATTGCTTCGGCAAGTTCCGGCAAGGTCTCAGCTACAACCACATCAGGAGACTGCTGTAGCTGCTCGTATAGCCAGGTATTACCCATCACCATCTGACGAGCAAAACGCAAACGGTTGATCTCGCGTATATCAGGATTATGCTCGGCACCTGAGATGGAAAGTTCGCGCAAAGCAATACGGCGGTTAAGCAACTGCCATGTCCAAGGCTGCTCTAAATCACTCATACGATGACATAAGGCATGCGTATCAAAACCAGCTACCCAGGGTTCAGGCCCTAATCGACGGCCTTTATGGTCCAGCCACAGGGCTGATTTAGGAGGAATTAAACTCAGGCCATGGCCTTCAAACTCAGGCTGGGGATGCGCGATACCGGCGGCATAATTCCACATGGCCTCTTGGTGAGTAAACGCAGCACCACGCTGCTCGGCGCGAACATGCAAAGCACCATTACAAAAGGGATGCGAACCATTGAGCATATCCGAGGGTGCTCGCGGCCAATACTCTCTAACTTTTTGCAGCTGCCCCGTCCACCCCCCCGCCGCCAATATCAGCAAAGGCGTGGTCAGTTCCTCTTCCTGTCCCTGAATGCGGTAACGCAAATCCCAGCCCGAGACTACCTCCTGAAAATCAAGCACTTCAGCCTCTGCTAGCCATTGTAAACGTTGCGACGCCAGATAAGGCTGCAAGGCACGCTTCAAAGCCTCAACCAGTCCCCATCCCGTCCCCCACAGTACATGGTAGCGCGGTAGCGAGTTCCCAGGGCGGTACAGCCCCCGTTCCACCCAGTTGACCGCTGGCATAAAGCTCAAACCCAACGACCGCACATCGTCATAGACGTCTCGCCGACAGTGTTCTACATAATGTTCAGCCCAGCGGCGCGGCCAAATATCATCTGCGTTAAAATCTGCAAAACTAAGCCAATCTTCCAGCATGCGCTCCGGGGTATCGGGGATGCGCCAGAGTTTTTGTTCACGGGTACTGTTGAGCGCCATACCTCCAAAGGCTGTACGCCCCAGCCCCCCCATACGATTGATGGGGTGGCGATCCAGCAGCTTGACATTCCAGCCCTGACGCAGCAATTGTAATGCCGTTCGCATCCCGGCAATACCACCGCCAATGATGACTGGCCCCTGAGCTTTGATCATGGTTGACTCCTTATGGCTGTATCAACTATCAGCAAGTCAATCATGAGACGAAGCCAAATACTGTCGTATTAACGACATTCTGAACAGAACAGGACAAACCAGAAAACTACTGTTCACCTTCATCAGCTAGCAGGTCAGTACCCGGTGAGAGCAAAATCCGTGCACGCTGATCAATCATGCTCAGCACTTGTGAGCAAATGGCCATATCCTCCGCAGGAATCCCCCGCACGAGTTCAACACGCAGATCATCTGCCGTTTGCTGCACCTTGATGGCTATGGCTCTCGATCGTTCGGTTAACCGAATGCGTTTACTACGTCGATCATGGATATCAGCCTGCCTTACTACCCACCCGTGCGCCTCTAGGCGATCCAGCAAACGCACGAGCGTAGCTGGCTCAATCCCTAGGCGCTGCGCAAGTTCACTTTGCGTCAGTTCCTCGTCAGCACGTATAAGTTCGAGCAAGCATAACCATTTCGCCTGGGATAGGCCCAGCGGCTGTAGACGAGCATCCAATACATGTCGCCATACTTTGGTGGTTGAAGCCAACTGCTGGCCCAGCGTCTTGTTTTGCACGATAGAGTCCTCAATCCCACCCGGCGGTACACGCCCCTATGCGTATCAATCAACGGAAAAATATCCTAAATCAGAAAAATCTCAAGTTTTCTATTTGTGTTGATGAACCACTCTCTCCTATGCTACGCAACCATAGGCCACTGTACGTAAGTCAGCCAAGGACGTTGACACTACCTTATCTCAAAGGAGAATTTCCATGAAGAATACCTTCATCTACCTGCTACTTATTATAGGATCATGTTGCGATTATACATGGGCTGATAATGGACTTGGGCTTGATCCATCGCTGATACCCGGAGTCCTCTTCTCTGCTGGTCGATCTGATACCACACGAGATGGCGGCCTGGGGTCAGGATTTTTTCTCGACACCAACTATGCGAGGACCTTTGTCAACGTCGGCGTGGCTTACAAGGATTTCACCCATGAAAAAACGGCCAATGCCTATGCAGGCATAGGTTTTGCCAATATTTTGCAGTTACAAGCAGGTTACGGTAGCAAGGGCGCCGTTCAGCGACTACGTCATGATTTTAACATGACTGAGCTTTATGATTTCTTCACAGGTAATCATCGCTCTCCTTATAGCCTGACCCTGGAGAACCGTATCAGCTTTACTTTTGCTATCGAGCGTTACAATGCTCACCCCGAAATGGACAATGCTTCCATAGGTTTTGGCCTGCTTTACTGAGACCCCTGCATGACCACCCAGGCTACCGGCTTTCATCTTCAGGATCAGCTAGCTGATATGATTGAGCCGGTTCATGATTTAATTCAGCTTGATACGGCAGGCTTGGTGGAAGCCGATGGCTTAAGTTTCCCTCTACCCCTGATCACGTTAGGCAGTTCAGATCCCAGTTCTCCCGCCGTCGCTTTTATCGGCGGGGTCCATGGACTGGAGCGAATAGGTACCGATGTAGTGCTTGCATTTTTACGTTCCCTGATTGCGCGTATGCGCTGGGACACCAGCTTGCAAACCTTGTTGGAGCGAGTGCATGTCGTGTTTATGCCAGCAGTTAACCCTGTCGGTTTGATGCGACGGACACGCAGCAATGGTCATGGTGTAGACCTGATGCGCAATGCACCTATCGATGCCCAGGGCAAAGTCCCCTTTCTGTTAGGCGGTCATCGTTACTCCCCTCATTTACCTTGGTACCGAGGACTCGCGGGAGCACCGATGGAGGTCGAGTCCTCAGTTTTATGCCAGACCATGCGTGACCATCTATTCGGACGCCCCTTATCGATCGCTATCGATTGTCACTCAGGTTTTGGGCTCTTAGACAGGATATGGTTTCCCTATGCCCGTCAACATAGCCCCGCTCCTCACCTGCCTGAGGCATTTGCCCTACGCAAGCTGTTCAATGATACCTACCCGCAACATAGTTTTTACCAGATGGAACCTCAATCCGTCATTTACTGTACGCATGGCGACTTATGGGACTATCTCTACGAAGAACACCAAACGCAGCACTCCGGTGTTTTCCTGCCCTTTACTCTGGAAATGGGTTCCTGGACCTGGATACAGAAAAACCCACGACAGTTGTTCAGCTTATTCGGCCATTTTAATCCCGTCCTACCCCATCGACTTGAGCGCGTTCTGCGCCGTCATCTGACCTTGCTGACTTTTTTGCTACAAGCAGCTGCTGCTGGCCCAGCCTGGTTACCGCAAGCAGAGCCGCGCGAACTGTACAAAAAGGCAGCCATGCAGCGTTGGTATCCCAACCTAATCTGAGCTTGGCCGTTACTCACTCCCTAAACTGAAACAAAACTGTAGCCATTTTGTAATCTTTCCCCCCTATGCTCCCGCCTCGTTTGATAGGAGACAGCTTGTCTCCTTAACGGCTGATCTAAAGACGGGTCAATAATTTTGGGGATGGAGCTTTGAGCATGAACTTTCAAACATTTCGCAGGAACACGCTAGCTCAGCTGGTTATCACCAGCATGCTGGTCATAAGTACTCAGGCCATGGCCGCTGGCACCGCCCAAGTGGACTTAGGCACGGTGCAAAATGATGCCAACGATGTCAACAATAGCAGCTCCTCTGACAACCCTCAGTCAGCACCTGCTCAGGCACCTACACAGGCATCCTTGTCAGAAACTGAACCCGCTTCAATTATTTCTCAGCACTACATCGAAGAAAATGCCGGTCCAGCCTCTAACTATACGGATATCGTTGCCATTGCTCCCAGTGTGTGGAATGTTGACCCCAATGGAAATGGCTTGATGGAAACGCAAGGCTTAAGTATCCGCGGATTCCAGGACGGACAGTACAACGTGACGTTTGATGGTATTCCTATCGGTGATTCCAATGACTTTACTCACCACTCCACTTCTTATTTCATGGCCCAGGATCTGGGCTCAATCACGGTAGATCGTGGACCGGGTAGTGCTGCCACCATCGGCTACTCTACCTTCGGCGGCAATATTGCCAATACCACCAAAGACCCCTCGGCGGAAGCCGGTGTATCCCCCTATGTCAGCTCAGGCAGCTTCAATACCAAGTTGGTGGGTGCTGAGTTTGACACCGGCACCATGCATAACTGGGGAGACGGCTCGGCTTACCTGGATGTCAAACAAGTGTCATCCGACGGATTCTTAACCTATGCGCACCAACGGCGCACCAATGCCATCTTCAAGATGATCAAACCTATCACGGACAATACCGTCGTGACGGTCATGTCTATGGTCAACCAGCTCGACCAGAATCCTCCTTCGGGCGCAACCCTGACACAAATGCAGATGTACGGGAATAACTTTGGTCTAAGCAATAACCCCAACAGCCAAACCTTCGTCGGCTATAACCGTGACCAAATCAACGGCGACATGTCCTATATCGGCATCAATAGCCAGCAAGGCAGCTGGTCTATCGATAATAAGCTCTATACCTTTGGATATCGCCATATAGGGTATAATGGCCAAACATTTGGGTTGCCGTTCAATCAAGAATCCAATCCGCAATTTTCTAACCTGACTCCTGGCGGTGCGGGTGGCGGGTTAGGCACATCATTGGGTGCTAATGATGTACCCGGCGTCAGCATGACGATGCAATACCGTTCCGTCGGTGACGCTCTGCGCGCCTCAGATCACCTGAATTCAGGAGATCTGAACGTAGGGATATGGTTCGATCACCAGTACAACACGCGTTCCAACCAGAATGTAGACTGGACCCAGGGCGGAGCTCCTAACTATACGGTTGGTGGCACGTCAGTGACCACACCAAACTCCTATAACTGGAACATGGCGGACAGCTGGAACACCTTTCAGCCCTATGCTGAGTTTGCATGGAAACCCACCGATGACCTGACGGTGCGGCCAGGGCTAAAATATGTGTCCTACTCCAGAAGTATTGATGCGGCCATTAATGCCAATACATCAGCACCGCTTAACTACAGCAAAACCTGGAGCAAGGCTTTG
Source organism: Pseudomonadales bacterium (assembly GCA_013043915.1). Lineage (GTDB taxonomy): Bacteria > Pseudomonadota > Gammaproteobacteria > Pseudomonadales > Moraxellaceae > JABEVH01. Next base: position 10,780 of record JABEVH010000071.1, on the reverse strand, counting down.
CCTTCTCTGGATGCTCATTACAGCATCACCTCGTCATGGACAACGTATGTCCAGGCTGCCGAAGGCTTTATGGCTCCTAAGCTGAATTTCTTCTATGTCAATCAGCCAGCACAAACCAACATAAATCCGCAGTCAACCACGAACTATCAGTGGGGCACTGCCTTCAAAAATGGCCGCTTTGCTGCCGACATGGACCTGTACCTAATTCGCTTCAGCAATGAAATTTTGTCTGAACAATTAGGCACTACGACCGCCTATTACAATGCCAGCGGCACAACTCAATACAAGGGCATTGAGGGCCAGGCCACGTACTATGTGGGTTCAGGCTTGAGCCTCTACACCAACGGTTCCGTCAACAGCGCCCATGATAGTCAGGGCAACTGGTTACCCAACACCCCGGTACGGACTTTGGCTGGCGGCATCATCTATGACAAGAGTGGGATTTATGCCTCCTTGCTTGATAAATATGTAGGCCAGTATTACACCGGGCAGAATGGATCCTTGTACCCCAATGGGCCAAGTATTACCAATTACTCCATGCCTGGGTACTCCATCGCCAGTTTGTCAACCAGTTACAGTTTCGGTAAAGACAGGGCAACCAAGGTTGGGCTGCAAGTCGACAATTTGTTCAACCACGGAGGTCTTTACTACACCGCTGGCAATGCTCCGCAGGGTGACATCCTGTTCTGGACTCAGCCAGGACGTTCAATAACGGCATCGATCAGTACCAAAATCTAAGTTTTACTTAGGCAGCACATGCCCACCTCGTGTGGGCATGTGCCTTTATAAACCAGGAGCGTTGAGGAGTACACGCCAGGTACAGCTCCGACCGGCATGACCTCATGCTCGGCGTGTCCACACTATGTCATTACAGTCACTGCAACATATCGCTCAGGCATCTGGCGGCATCATCTATTTCATGGCTCTGCTTTTACTGGTAGCACTCACCATCGTTATCGAACGCAGCTGGTTTCTCTACCAGACCCTGCGCGCGGGTGTATCACTGATGGCTCAACTTGACGAACATCATGAACCTGCTCTGCCGGTGCTCAAAGAGCTGTCTGACCGTTATACCGGCTGCGTGCAGGAGAGATTGATCAATACGGCCATACAGCTGCGACGCGAACCTGACCATGATCATGCAGAAGCACGCATGGAAGAGTCCATCATGCGTGAAATTCCTCATGTGGATCGTTTCCTCTGGATACTCGACACCATTGTCACCTTAGCCCCCTTGCTCGGCCTGCTCGGCACCATCATCGGGATGTTTAACGCATTCTCCGTGTTGTCGGACGCCAATAATGCACCTACCCAAGTGACGGGCGGTGTTGCTGAAGCCCTGTTAGCGACCGCTTGCGGCTTGTTCATCGCCATTCTTGGTCTGATCGCCTTTAATGGCTTGAACAACCGTGTTCGCGTCGTTATGCATCAACTTGAAACCATCAAGGTCATGCTGCTCAATCGCGTCAAGGCTCCACGGCACGCACAGGGAACGCGTCAGCGCACACTTGAGCCGGAGATCGCTTAAATGCGTTACTTTGAACCGCGCAAAGCGCGTATAGAAATCATACCGATGATTGATATCATGTTCTTTTTGTTGATATTTTTCATCATGTTCACCCTGCATATGATCCCTTCGAAAGGCTTGTCTTCAAGCCTGGCCAGCAGCAGTAGCACCACGACATTGCCTCATCCGCAGGTCATTATCAACTTGAACGCACAGGGACTCATTGAGGTGGATGCCCATACCTTAAGCCCTGACCAACTGACGGCCTATCTGCAGCAGGGCGGGCATGCGCGCGATACCGTGGTCACCATCGCAGGAGCCCGGGATACCTCTTTACAACATCTGATGACGGTGATGGATGCTTGCCGTCACGCGGGAGTAACACAAATTGGTCTGGCAGCACGTGAAATCCATCCTTAAAGGTGATATGTCCAAAGCTGCCCTGCTAGCCTCGCTGCTAGAGGGCGGCATGATATTGGCTTTGATCTGGGCCATGGCTCAGGCGCACCAACATGTTGAGCCACCTGCAATACCGGTTACCTTGAGCTTTCCGGTTTTGCCACAACAGCCCAAGCCTGAGGTAAAACCACCGGTCAAACCCCCGGTACATGTCGCTCACCCGGTGGCGCCGCGGCCTGTGCCAACGGTGCAGCCCCCTGTGCCTTTACCCAAGACCGTTGACACGCCAACGCCGGTGCCGGTGGTCACTCCTCCTAAGGTTGTTACCCAGAAAACCCAGCAACCTGCACCTAAAGCACCGATAACACCCCCTGCTCCACCACAACCGGATCCGCACATTCTAGCCACCTTCAATGATCAGGTTTTAGGTGCTGTGCAATCAGCCGTGGTCTACCCGTATGCTGCCCGCATTTCGCATATGCATGGCCGTACCCGGGTTGGCTTTACCTTCCTGGATGGGAATGTCAGCAATGTTACGGTTCTGGAAAGCAGCGGCTACCGTTTACTGGATGATGCCGCTGTACAGGCGGTCATGACCGCCCATTATCCTGCGCCTCCTGGCAATCTGAAGGGACAGCACCTGCCCTTTAGCTTGTGGGTCTATCATCGACTTAGTGAGAACTGACATGAAAGCGACAGGACTACTCGCTGGATTATTTGGCCTTGCTCTCGGTGCTCAGGCGCAGACCTATCAGCATGCCATTCTGATCAGTATTGACGGGATGCATGCAGAGGATCTGCATGCATTTATAAAACATGCACCGCACTCCACTCTGGCTAGCTGGGCTAAAAGCGGTGTGCGTTTTGATCAAGCCTATACACCTGCGCCTGCTGACTCTTTTCCAGGGTTGATAGCTCTGATTACGGGCGGCCAACCGACGACGACGGGCATCTGGTATGACGTTACGTACAACCACCTGCTCGCTGCCCCGAGTTCAGATTGTAGTGTTCGTGGCACTGAAGTTGCGTATGATGAGACTATCGACAATACAACCAACTCAGCCCTAGATCCTAATAAGCTGCCGCGCGATCCTGACCATGGTTGCTCACCGGTTTATCCGCATGCCTACCTCAAGGTCAATACGATTTTTGATGTTGTGCAGGCGGCAGGAGGAAAAACGGCCTGGATAGATAAGCACCCTGCTTATGAAATAGTCCTTGGTCCGCATGGCCATGCCGTGGATGACTTGTACACACCCGAGATTGGTGCCAATTTCGAGGGCAAGCATGACAATCCCAAGGATAAAATCACGGCATCCATCGATCGAACCGCCGAGTATGACCACCTGAAGATGCAAGCCTTGCTCTATGAACTCAAAGGATTAGGACATGACGGGCAGCACCCGGGTACCGTGCCGGAACTTATGGGCATGAATATGCAGGTGGTCAGCGTTGCGCAAAAACTGGCCGGCTATCATGGCTCGCGGCCTCAGCCGGCTTTACAGCGGGCTTTCGAGGATGTTGATCAGCGTCTTAGCGAGTTGAAAAACACATTGCAACAACAGCATCTGCTGGATAACACGTTCATTATTATATCGGCCAAGCATGGTAATAGCCCGATAAACTCAATCTTGGTCAGGCATCTTGAAACCCAAGCGCTCAAGCAAGTCATCGAAAATGCAGCCCCCGGTGCGCTGGCGCATTTGACGGCTGATGATGGTGGTTTGATCTGGCTAAAAGGTGCCCAGTACAAGTCCGTGGTGATACACGCTTTACTGCAACAGCGCCATGCACTGGGTATCCTGCATGTTCTGGATGCCCAAGCCGCCCCGCTAAATTATCCACGGGATGAACGTAGCCCCGACATCGTAATTATCAGCCAGCACGGCGTCATCTACGGCCATGCCGGAGATACCAAACTGGCTGAGCATGGCGGGTATGGGCGTGATGATCGGCATGTGCTTTTACTGGTGGTGGATGCAAGCCAACACCCGCAGCACCTTGTTCATACTCGAGTCTCTACACAACAAGTGGCTCCAACCCTGCTCGTGGCACTGGGGCTCAATCCCGATCATCTGGAGGCTTTACACAAGGAAGCTGTTCTACCCTTACCGGGACTGACACCCTAAATTAAGGAACCTGGCAGGTTCCGGATACAGGTAATCCGGAACCTCTAGGGTAACGTCAGCAAGACACGCACCTGATCATTAATATGTGCTTTATCTATATAACCTAAGGTATTGGGGTTTTTACTGACCACATCAAGAATCTCTTGATCAGAATCTAACTCCTTGGGAGGCTCCCCCGTGGCCTGAGCAACCTGATGTGACCAAAATTTTCGCAATTGATGCAGCGATTTATTCACCGTCACACGATAAAAATGACTGCGTGCTTTTCCGGTATTATCCAATGGAATAACAGCAACACCCTCAGGGGTGGCACTTATTTTACTCATATAGATATCGACAAGAACATTTTTATCCATATGTTTTATATCACTATTTACTCCAACAACAACAGCAATCTCGGCATAAGCTGACTGCGCCAGTACTAAAGCGCCCAACATACATCCAACCCCTATCCACCGCCGTAAACCTTGCTGTTTTGTTACCCTGGTCACACTCATTGTATGTTACCCGCAGAATTAGCATCCAGAATCAATATTGTACGAATGTATTGATAGGTATAGTCCCTTAACCCTGCGCTAGCAAATCTCTACGATGCATCACCATTTCACATAGTGATCTTCCCACAGCCCATAGACACCCTTAAATCGTAAGTTTTTTCCCTTCGCTATGTTGATAACCCCGCTGTAACTTCCCTGCCACTGCTTGAATCGGCTAGCCACCCAGCCAAGCTGCACATGTTCGCCATGGGATGCTCGTCCCTGAAACTCAAGATTCACACCCTCGGCCTGCATGCGACAACCACCCTCAAAAGCATGGAATGAGGCCGGTCCAATCTTGTGTAACTGTCCATCTAGCCAAAGTGCATTTTCAGTTTGACCACTTTCATTGACACCCATGGCCATATTTAAACCCATGATGTGGCCATCAATATTGCCCATCAGCGAAGTCCATTGCCAATATGTCTCGCGGCGCATCAGCCCCATACTGATATCCAGACTAGCCAAGGCATGAGCAGGTTCGATAGACACACCCTGCACGCTGAGGTTACCCATAACAGGCATACCTACCATCTTGCAGGTATAGGTCCATCCATCAGCTCCTGCTGGCAAACACAGGGATAATGCAGTTACTGCGGGGATCCACATATCTCCTTGCAATTCCAGAGCAGGAAGATCTATGCGCAACTGTCTACCCTGTGGAGCATGAATAATCTCTATTCTGCCACCTCGACCTTGGTAATAACTACGGCCATGCTGGGCGCCTTCACTCATCACCATCTGCGCCCCCCTCAATCGCGACCAGGGTGAATGGCGCTCCGTCCATGAACGAGTTTGGCTGGTGGCTTTGTCATAGACATAGGCAAATACTGACCAAGCATAACCTAAATCTACAAGCGCCAGACCCACCATGCTCTGTGCGCTATCCAAACACCAAAATTCCCAGCGCTTGAAACGCCAGAATCGGGTATAGCGCGCACGCACCCCCCCCATAGGATCAGGCACTTGCAGATCATCCAAGCCCAGTGCATTGAACGGTGTTTGCCACCATCCCAAATTGACGGTTCCGTCCGGATTAATCAGTGAATCTGGTGTAACTTGAGTTATTCTCCAATCAACCATGAATACCCTCCTCTTGGCTCATTGCATAAACGGAAGGAAACAAACGACGCGACCAACGGTTCAGCGGCTTCTCTAAAAAGCCGGGTAATGACCAGCCCAATGGGTTGCTCTCAGCCCAGGCTGAACTTGCCATAACGCGGGTGCCCATGAGGTAATCAAACCAAGGACGCGTCACACACCAGTTGGCATCCTGGCTTTTATTCATGTGATGATCGTAATGCCAGGGCACATGCTGACGCCCCCATTCTGGATCCAGATGTGCTTTGCGATGCACATAGAAATATCGAGCAGCACCGTAGTAAGTTCCGAGTGTAAAAAAAGGCGCCACCGGTGCCACCAGCGTAGTAGCTCCCGTCAGCACCAATAAAGAGGCCACTTCATTTCGTGTTCGCCAGTTTTTTATACCTTCTTCGTAGGCATGGTCATGGAAACTCGCCAGCCTGACTTCCTTATGATGAGCCCAGTGGCTGCGCATATTTTTTGGAAAGGGACTGTATCGTGGCTGTCCGTGCTTGGGAACACCATGAAGTACATACTTATGGGCTACCCATTCAAATCCATTAGCGAATAAAACACCCAAAGGGAAACCTAGCATGATTATGGCCTCACCAACTATGATACATAGCAGTCTAGCGGTTGCACCCTAAGCCGGCTTGACCTGAACTACCCGTGTTTTTGACATTCGGTGCCATACGGCCAAAATGATGAGTTCAGTTCATCCATATCGGTATCAAAACCATGGAACCCCGTGATGCCGTTTAGTCTCAACCAACCACCGGTTTCAGGCTCAATACCTACTTTTTATGAAGTGCCTGAGACACAACAGCGCCTGATTGATGCAGGACTGATGCATGTCGACGCCTCACTGGCTGGCAGCAAGGAACGGCATGCCCGAGGTGAGACATCTCACACCCTGCAAGTGTGGTGGGCACGACGCCCGCATAGCGCCATGCGTTCTCTGGTATTTGCCTCTCTCTGCAAGACACAGAATGCAGAGATGCAATCATTGTTGGCAACCACGGCATGTTCGCTTATAGGTGATGAAGACGTACTTTCAGCATGCGAAAAAACATTGCTACAGCAATACGGTTATCGCCCTAAGCTGCTTGACATGTTTGGTGGTGGAGGAACCATTCCTCTGGAAGGGAGCAATTTAGGAGCAGCGGTGCATGCTTCAGATATCAATGAACTATCTGTATTCATTCAGCAGTGTCATCTTGAGCTGGTTCCCTCTCGTGACATAAATCGTCTCAAGCCCCTAATTGAGGATTCCGGACTTCGTATTCTAGAACGTTTGCGTCAAGTCACCCTGGATCTGTACCCCTTGAGACAGGTTTTGTGTACAGAAGAAACCCTCCTCGGACCTATAACCTACTTATGGAGCTATTCAACAGCTTGCTCCACATGCAATTACCGCTTTAGCCTGTCGAGAAGGCCTTGGTTATCACGAACAAGAAAGCGCTCATTACGACTGACTTTAAACAGCCAGGCTGAGACTCAGACTCTATCCATGACCCATGATCAGGACATAGCAAAGCCATCACCAGGTGCCCGTTTTAGTTGCCCACGCTGTGGGCAACCTATACAGCCGAATATTGCTGAATGCCGTGATGAGTTAATGGCTCTGGTCTTGAAAAACAAGGGCGCAGGAAAATCCTTTGCGCTGCCTAAACTACCGGCCTGCCCAGATCGTGAGTTTCTTAACCAGCGGGAACAGGATTACTTGCAAAAGCTCGATCAGCCATTGCCCGCTTCACCACTCCCTCGCTGGTCAGGTATTGTTAATCCAGCACTGTACGGCATGAAAACACATGCAGATGTTATGAATCCACGCCAACGCGTTGTTTTACTGGCACTGATACATGAAATACGCATGGAATACTTATCCCTATCAGATAAATTACCTGTCAATGAAGCCCGATTTATCTTAGGCATCCTGTCTGGACTGATCGACCAGATGATCGACTGGAACTGTCGATTGTCCATGTGGATAGCGCAGAATGAACAGGTCGGCAGGGCCTTTTGTGGCCCAGGCATAGCGATGCTCTGGGATTATGCTGAAGCGGATCCTTTGCTCAGCGGCCCTGGAAATTTATGGAGCAAGTTGCAACGTATGCTGGATGGTCTCGATGCCTTGGCCTTACGCAGGGGAACAGCGAAGGTTCAGCTCGCTTCAGCCCGACAACTTCCCTATACAGATGCCTATTTCGATGCCATCGTGACGGATCCACCCTATTACGACAATATGTATTACAGCATTTTGGCTGACTTTTTCTATGCCTGGAAAAGAATGCTATTTACCCCTATCAACCCAGCTCTATTTGCTGCCTCCACCACGGCTCGTACTGGCACTGAAGAATTGGTTGCTTCGCGCCAACGCTCTGGTTCACAGCAACTAGCCCACGCCAATTATTGCAGCATGTTAACCGATTCGTTACGTGAAGCCGCTCGTGTCCTAAAACCCTACGGGGTCATGAGCTTTGTATATACGCATGCCTCCTTAGGGGGATGGCTAGCCCTGATACATGCCTTCAGACTGGCACCTTTAATCATTTGTAGCGCACAGCCTTTATGTATTGAAAGAAAAGCAAGACCTCGAGCCATGGGGTCACTCGCGGTAAACACCTGCATTGCCTTTATAGCTCGCCGACAATCACAACCCAAATCTCCGATAACCTTGCAAGACATTATTAAAAAATTTAGTACCATCATCTGCCAACCCTGGGTAGATGAACTGCTTGACCTAGGTTGGAGTTCTAACGACACCGCCATGGCTGTGTATGCTCAAGCTGTTGCCATGCTGGCAGGTAGCCTGGAGATAACAGACTCAAGTGATACGGCCACTTTGGCGATACTGGAACATAAACTGCAAGAACGATTTCCAGAGTTTCATATCACGCGCAGGGCATCCCTCTGAAAGGCTTTGAATAAGTAAAATTGCGCACTCATGTTCGTCACAGCCCCGAGCTTCCATATGCCATGCCCTGCGCTGGATCCATTGCCCTCATTTGACTTCCGTACTTTGGCCTTTTTGGGGGCTTTTCCTTTTTGTGCTAGTGCTGGACCGCACCCTGCACCGCCAACCCAACAACAAGAATGCCATTACCGTCCGGGCCTGCCGGTAGCGGCTCTACTGCTTACCCAAAGAAGTTGATACACCACTCCCTGGGACACAATCGAGAACAGAGAGCAGAAAAGAATCGAACACCTGAGAAAACAGGCCAAAAATCAGGAAGGGGAGAAGGAAAAACACACGCAGAACAGGCCGGGAGCCGGCGTGGTGCGGGGATACTCCATAAACAACAAAGCCGACTAAGAGAAGTCGGCATTGAAGGAATGGTGGTGCAGTCACCCCCCGGAATCCAACTTGTTATCTCAACACCTGAGCAATGATTCGGGCTAATGAGGAAAGATTGGAGTGATTGTCCAAACAACAAGCATTTACTTCACTTCTTACTGCACGGTGAGGATGTGTGATCACAGAACTAGGACAAGCGGACGGGGACAACGCTTGACAGGCAATTTTCTGTGAGTACAATAAATGGTATGGACATCAGCTTTGACCCCGCTAAAAATGAGCGAAACGAACGTGAGCGCGGCCTGCCGTTCTCACTGGTCGCGCAGCTTGATTGGTCTGACGCAGTGATCGAAGAAGATGACCGGAAGGACTACGGCGAGCGCCGGTATCGGGCATTCGGATACATCGGTGACCGACTCTATGCTGTGGTGTTCACACCCCGCGTTGGCAAGGTGCACGTCATCAGCCTGCGTAAAGCGAACAAACGAGAGGTGAAACAGTATGAGCAAAAAGCCCAACCCTGAACTACTGGACGACGAAAACCCAGAATGGACAGCGGATGATTTCGCCAAGGCACGTCCGGCCAGCGAAATGCTGCCTCAGATTTTCGGCGAGAAGGTCGCCAAGAAAATGCTCAAACCTCGTGGCCGCCCGCATGTTGAGTTTCCGAAGGAACGTATCAACATCCGGCTGTCGCATGAGGTTGTCGAACATTTCAAGTCAGCTGGCGAAGGCTGGCAGACCCGCATTGACACCGCGCTACGACAGTTCATCGCCGAGCATCCCAACGCCCACTGACTGGGCGTTGGGTACTGTCATGTTAACTTTTTCTGGCCGCAAAAGTGCCGCAGTTGCCCTTTTCATGCCGCACTGCTCCGACAAATTTCGTGCCAATCGGCAAAGCGCCGCTCCATGATCTCTCGATAATGTGCTGCTTTTAGCAGGTGACGGCCGGGGCGAAAGTGGTTGCTGATCGTGGAAAATGTGGCTAGAAATCGTTGCGCCTCACCCGACGACTTGAATCGTCGCCGTCGTCTTTCCCTCTCCCGCGTTGGCTGATACGAGTTCTCGGCACGATTATTGGCTCCCTTGTCACGTACATGCATGACACTTGGCATCACCGCAGCTTTCGCTGCCGAATAGCTTGCCAGCTTATCCGTCACGATCTGCCGGAGAGCACATCCCTGGCCCTTCAATAGCTTGCGGAAAAACTGGATGGCAGCAGCCTTATTCCGGCGCGGCTGTACCAGAATATCCAGGACATCACCTTCCTGGTCAACAGCTATCCACAGGTACTGAAGTCGACCATTGATCCACAGATACACTTCGTCCAAATGCCACGTATCACCCCCGCATCCGCGTCGCCTCCGCAAGCACCGGGCATACTCTTGTCCAGACTTGTTGCACCAGGCACTAGTTGCGGATATACCCCCATCAAACTTGCCCACCCACACCTTTGAACTTCTCAACAAAAGCAGCTATTTTCTGAAACACACTTTGCTTTTTAGTCAGGTATTGCGGATTCAGCGGGCTCATCTTGGGCAGAACGGCATTGAGCTCAGTACCATTGTCACTGGCGAACTCACGTTTTAGCGAGGTAGTGATATAGCGTCTAGCCGCCTCTGCATTCAGGCTCTCAGCGCTGATCAATTCTTGCGCCTCACGCTGCTGTTCCGCCTGGGCAAAGGTGAAGAAAGCATCTATAACACTGGCCTTGTCACCTATCTGATCCAGATCGGTCTGATTGATGAAGTCCACCAGCAAGCTCTCTTTGGCGCGGTTGCCCAGGCTCCCACGAATCACGCGGCGCACTTCATCGACCAGATCC
>JABEVH010000001.1 GCA_013043915.1 Pseudomonadales bacterium | reverse complement strand
GTGCTGAAAGTTACCGTTACCGGTATCAAAAGGAAGCTGAACTGATCACTGCTCTTGATTTGACGGTTTGGGACGAAGAAAACTCACGTTCTGTTATTTTTCAGGTGGATTCTCTAGAAATTTCATTGAATAGGCTCAGCACTCTCATAGGTTTTGTAACTCCTGGGATATTTGTCGATGCCAGTGCATCCTTGCGGGCGCTTAAATCTTCATTATCTATGGAAAAACCTTGGCAGGAGTATCATGCTTCCCTATGGAATCTGGCCAGAGCGCTGGATAGATTGGCCGAAAGTTGCCGGTGTGTTTCAGATACCTTGACTACAGGCTATTTTGCACATGTCTGTGCAGCCCCTGCTAATCTGAAGGTCTCCTGATGACTATGCGTTATCGTATTGAGCATCAGACCACCTACCGTTACAGTGTGCCGGTTACGCACGCGCAACATCTCTTGCACCTGATTCCCAGGCCAATGGATTGGCAACGCCCCTGGTGCTGTCAAGTGACGATAAGTCCTGAACCTACACAGAGGCGTATAAGTACCGATGCTTGGGGAAACCAGGTTGAATACGTTGCTATAGAATTTCTACATGAACAACTGGAAATTTCTTTGGTACTTTGTGTAGAAGTAGAGCCTCGACCTTGGACTATACAAACAGGCAGACCTGTCTCCTGGGAAAGCACGGTTCGTCGTTTACGTTATGGGGGAGAGATACCTCTTGAGGTGTCGCATTACCTTTACCAGTCGCCTTATGTCAGAGTCAAAAATCAACTTGCAGATTTTGCACGTGAATTTTTCCCACGAGGAAGTTCCTTGTTTGAGGCGGTTCAGGCACTTAATCAACACATCTATCAGGATTTTACGTATTTGCCGGCATCAACCACCATAGAAACACCGGTCATGGATATTTTGCAGGAACGACGCGGGGTATGTCAGGATTTTGCTCATCTGATGATAGCTAGTTTGCGATCTTTAGGGTTGGCGGCACGCTATGTTTGTGGTTATTTGCGTACGGATCCCCCTCCGGGGCAGCCTAGGTTACAGGGCGTAGATGCTACGCATGCATGGGTGGCCGTGTACTTTCCTGAGAGTGGCTGGGTAGAGTGGGATCCTACCAATGGATGTTTAGCGGATGAGCGGTATGTGGTCGTTGGTTGGGGGCGTGATTTTGGTGATGTATCACCGGTACGAGGCGTGATTCAGGGTGGAGGTGCTCATGAGTTGAAGGTGAGTGTCACGGTAGAACCAGGTGCTACCTCTAAACCTCCCCATGGCTACCACTGAAAAGATTGTGGTCTATCGAAGATCCCGTAGGGACGGAAAGCGAGGGGATTCTCGCGGTCGTGGGGTTGAGAAGATAGCCCATAGCGCGGCCCCTAAAAACGAAGAACCCCGAGCAAGGTCGGGGTTCAGATCTAGTTTCCATTGCCGTTTCTGCCGGCAGCGCGGTGCGTAATCTCCGGTTTTATCCTGATGCACACAGCCTTCCAGGCGTGCATGCTTAGCAACCCAGTTTCGTGGCTTGAGTACTTTAGGTGGTTTGCTCATGATCTATCTACCTTAGGTTTGGATGCCTACCTTAGGCTTTTCGTGGTGAATTTTCAACCGGGGTAGGCAATACATGTGGGATGACAGATAGGTCTAAGCCCTGCTAGTATGATTCATTATGCAATTATCTGGAGATGCTGGTGGCCAATGTCATTGATGAGTTGCTGGAGTTACTTGATCTTGAGTGTATTGAGCAGGGCATATACCGTGGCCCAAGCCGCAACATTGTCGGAAAAAATGTGTTTGGTGGACAGGTCCTTGGGCAGTCGTTAATGGCCGCAGGGCGTACCGTCGATGATCGCTACGCTCATTCATTGCATGGTTATTTTTTGCGCGCTGGCGATATTCATGCGCCGATAGTGTATCTGGTTGATCGCTTACGGGATGGCAAGAGTTTTTGTACCCGACAGGTCAAGGCGGTTCAACATGGTGAGGCTATTTTCGTGTTGATGGCCTCATTCGCCCGCGACGAAGATGGCCTGGATCATCAGATGGCCATGCCTGAGGTGGAAGGCCCGGAAAATTTACCCAATGAAACCGAGTTGCGCTCGCGTATTGCTCACCTGTTGCCTGAAAAGATACGTGACGCATTTTGCCGTGAACGCCCTATCGAAATTCGCCCCATCAATCCCATTAATCCCTTTGCTCCACCTACCCAGGAGCCCTTGCGTTATCACTGGATGAAGGCGCAGTCTCGTTTACCGGATGATCGTTTGTTGCACCAAAGCATACTGGCTTTCGCTTCTGACTTTGCCTTGATGGGAACCGCCATGCTTCCTCATGGTGTGTCCTTTATGCAACCCAACATTCAAGCAGCTAGCCTGGATCATGCTATGTGGTTCCATAGGGACTTCCGTGTCGATGAGTGGTTGCTGTATCAAATGGACTCGCCAAGGGCTGCCGGTGGCAGAGGTACCAACCGTGGCAGTATTTTTAGCCAGGATGGCACCCTGATTGCCAGTGTGGCCCAAGAGGGATTAATGCGTTTGCGTGAAGTGGCCGAGAAGTACTGATTACAGCATCAACCGTTCCAGGATGCCCTGATAAAGAGAGGTTAGGGTATCTAAGTCTTGTACGAGTACCGTTTCATTAATCTGGTGGATCGTGGCATTGATGGGCCCAAGTTCGATGACTTGGGTACCCAGGGGGGCTATAAAGCGGCCATCTGAAGTGCCCCCTGTCGTTGAGCAATCGGTGTCAAATCCCAATCGTTCTCTAATGGTGGTTTTGGCCGCCTCCAACAAGGCTCCCTGCTGGGTCAGAAAGGGTAAACCACTCAGTTGCCATTGCAGATCATAGGCCAGTCCATGGCGATTTAGGATGGCGACCGTACGCAAACGTAATTGTTCTTCTGTCACTTCTGTACAGAAACGGAAGTTGAACACCACCTCCAAGGTCCCTGGAATAACGTTATTGGCACCTGTACCTGCATGTATATTGGATATTTGCAGGGATGTCGCCGGAAAAAACGCATTGCCCTGATCCCAAACTTCTTGGGTAAGTTCAGTCAGTGCCGGCAGGGCTCTATGCAGAGGATTATCCGCGCGCTGCGGATAAGCGACATGGCCTTGCTTGCCATGCACGTGAAGTACTGCATTCAGGGAGCCGCGTCGACCCACCTTGATCGTATCACCCAAGCGTTCATGGCTGGAGGGTTCACCCACGATACAATAATCAGGGATTTCCCGGCGTGCCCGCAGGGTTTCCACCACCCGACGGGTTCCATCCGCAGCCACTCCTTCTTCATCGCTGGTAATTAGAAAAGCCAGACTGCCAGTATGATCAGGGTACTGGTGGATAAATGATTCACAGGCGATGATCATGGCGGCCAAGGAACCCTTCATGTCCGCTGCTCCGCGAGCACGGAGGTAACCATCTTCTAAAACAGGCTCAAACGGAGGGGTGAGCCATTGTTCTGCCGGGCCAGGAGGCACCACATCGGTATGTCCAGCAAAAACGAGCAAAGGCCCTAGGTTGCCGCGGCGAGCCCAAAAGTTATCAACCTCTCCATAGCGCAGGCGTTCACAGACAAAGCCCAAGGCCTGGAGGCGCTGCATCATGATGGTTTGGCAGCCAGCATCATCGGGCGTTATGGAGGGTTGGCGCAGAAGTTCTAGCGCCAATGCCAGGGTGGGGCTGGTCATGGTCAATTTTCCCAGAGTTTGACGCGTGCCGATCGAATGGTGTTGTCGCGAACCTGCAGCACTTCGATGACATAGTTTTCGATACGAAGTGAAAGGGGAGATTCAGGGATGACATCAAGGTATTCGATGATAAGGCCACTTAAGGTGCGAGCCCCATCCTGAGGCAGTTGCCAGTGCAGGCGTCGATTCAATTCACGCAGGCTGATGCTGCCATCAAGCAGGAAGGAGCCATCCGGTTGTGCTACCAGGGATTTACTGTGGTCGCCAACGCTGGTGGTAAAGTCACCGACAATCTCTTCCAGAATATCTTCCAGCGTCACAACGCCTTGAATATCTCCATACTCATCGACGACCAAGCCCATACGCTGCCGCTGTTTTTGAAAGTTCCTAAGTTGTGCAGGCAACGATGTGCCTTCAGGCACATAATAGGGCTCGCGCACATGCTGCAGGATTTCTGCTCGGGTAAGATTATCCGATTGCAGAAAACGCGTGGTGTGGCGTACATGCAAAATACCTATGCAATTATTCAGCTCACCCTTGAATACGGGTAGGCGAGTATGCTGAACCGAGCGTAACTGAAGCACGATGCTTTCTACATCATCTTCAATATTGATGCCGACAACATCCTGACGGGGAATCATGATGTCATCCACGCAGATGGTTTCTAAGTCGAGGACGCCCAGCAACATGCCGCGACGTTGGTTGGGTAAGACATGCCCTGAGTCATGCACCAGCGAACGCAGTTCTTCACTGTTTAACTCTTCCTGATGGGACGAGTTGAGAACATTGAAACGAAATACAAAACTAGCCAAGGCATTGACGCCGGTGACCAAGGGATGGGTGACTTTTAGTAACCAGGTCAGTACAAAGGCTGCAGGGTATGCAACTTTTTCTGGGTGAGCAGCGGCGAAGGTTTTAGGCCCAACTTCACCAAATATAAGCAACATGACGGTGAGAATGCCGGTGCTGATCGCAATGCCTGCATCACCATGCAGCTTTAAGCCCAACAGGGTTGCCATGGATCCGGCCATGATATTCATGGCCGAATTGCCAATAAGAATCAGGGTAAGCAAGCGTTGAGGCTGTGCCAGCAAATCCAGAATGCGTTGCGCACGCCGGTGTCCTAGGTTGGCCTGATGCCTGAGCCGATAACGGTTGGCGGTCATGATGCCCGTTTCTGCCGCTGAGAAAAATGCCGAACCTGTAATGGCTAACACCAGGGTTAGTAATAATCCGCTTGGGGAACTGCTTACCATCACGCCTCAGCTCCTTGCCTTAGTTAACATGCAGCACCAGTTCTAGCACGGCTTTGGAGCCATAAAAACCCACAACTAACAAGGCAAAGCCGATCAGGGTCATGCGTACAGCCCGAGGTCCGCGCCAACCCAAGCGATATCTGCCTGCGATAAGTGTCGCAAACAAGAGCCATGCTGCCACGGAGAATACGGTTTTATGGACCAGGTGTTCAGCACGCAAGTTATGTACAACAAATAAGCCAAGGACAATGGCGGGGGTTAACAAGACCCAGCCAGCCACCAGTGTCTCAAATAACAGGGTTTCCAGAGTTTGTAGCGGAGGAAGTAATCTTAGGGTAGGCAAGGGTTGCTTAAGTTTTAGTCGTCGGTTAAGTATAAACAAAAGCATGGCCAGTCCAGCAGCTACAAAGAACAGGCTATAAGCCAGGATGGAGAGTATGACGTGAGCTTCACCGGCATGAGAGAGATGCTCAACAGGATGATAAGTTAAGGGAATTAGCAGCGACGCCAAGGTACTCACTCCAGCCAAGGGAAAGGCCAGTGCGCTCAAAGAAATCACGGGGCGATAAATGCTGAACAATACCGTCAGGGTAGCCATCATCCAGCTGACGAGCGACATCATATGAAAAAGACTAAGATCCAGTCCTGCCGGTCCATGTATCTGTTCATGCAGGGATAGCAACTGTAAGGGCAAGGCCAAAGCCCCCAGTGCGATCACAGACACCCTCTGCTGCGGACGATTAGCCCACAATGCCCGCCCGGACATCCAGGAGGCTATGAAATAAAGCACGACAGCTGAAAATCCGGCAATAAGAGCCATGTTATGCACAAGCGGTTCCTTCTTAGCCCCTAAGTTTCGCACAGCCACACCCGAAGCGACAACCTTAAAGGGGGTGCTGAGGTGAATGACAGGTTTCTGTGATGCGCTTGGCGGCTATAATGCCACACTTTGCAGTCTGCGATGAGGCCGACATGTTTGAAAATCTGACGGAACGATTAACCCATAGCCTGCGTGCTGTCGCAGGTGGTGGCCGTTTAAACGAAGATAACATCAAAGATACCTTGCGCGAAGTGCGCATGGCTCTTCTCGAAGCTGATGTTGCTTTGCCAGTGGTCAAAGACTTTGTAGATAAAGTCAGGTCAGAGGCTTTGGGCCAGGAAATCCTCAAGTCCTTAGCGCCTGGGCAGGCGTTCGTCAAAATAGTGCACGATGAGTTGGTCCGGATCATGGGAGAGGCAAATGCCTCATTAAATCTGTCGACGACACCTCCTGCCATTGTGCTGATGGCCGGGTTGCAAGGTGCAGGCAAGACGACGACGGTAGCCAAGTTGGCACGCTATCTCAAGGATCAGAAAAAGACGGTTTTGGTGGCATCGGTTGACGTGTACCGACCTGCGGCTATTCTCCAGCTCGAAACCCTGGCTAGGGATCTGGGTAT
>JABEVH010000070.1 GCA_013043915.1 Pseudomonadales bacterium | reverse complement strand
CTCGTTATGTTGTGCGCTTTGATGTGATTTCACTTGATTTATCTCATGCTGGATCGGCCGCAGAACTGCATGCATAAACTAGAATGCGAGGTCTGTCGGTCGATATTTTGATTCAAACGGCAGCGACAGCTCTTTTCGGTGATTTTGTCGATCTGGATGACATGGCTGAGGAGGCCATGTTGCAATTGAATATGTTGTCGGTAGCCCAGTTATGCCGTTACTATGTCCGTGACATGCTCGATTCAGGAAAGGGGCATGTACTTCTGGTTTCAGGGATGTCTGCCTTTCAGCCCACCCCCAGTCTTTCAAGTTTTGCTGCCAGTAAGGCATTTGTACAGAGTTTGGGTGAATCCATGGCGTATGAGTTAAAGGGCCAGGGCATCACCGTGACGGTGCTGGCTACGGGGGGGTTGCCTGGCGAGGTATTACGCGAGTTGGGATCAACAGAACGGCGTGCTCGCCTGCCACCACAGGGGGTAGTACGCATGGCTCTGCAAGGTATGGAAAAAGGGCTGTCCGTGGTGATCCCAGGCAAGGTTGATAGGGCCGGTTTATTAGCTAATCGGTTGGTGCCACGTCGGCTGGTTCCCCCCATGATACATAGACTATTGAAATCCTCGGTGACTCGCCACTGAGGAACTATACTTTCTCCGAGGAATTATTTTGACGGGTAATGTCCGTGCTTAAGCGTATTGATGTGCGTCATCTGCGCATGGGGATGTTTATTCAGGAATTTTGTGGATCCTGGATGGAGCATCCATTTTGGCGTAGTAAGTTTTTGCTAAAGAGCGAACAAGACTTGAAACGAATTCTTGCCAGCGCTATCCGCGAGGTATGGATTGATAGTGAGCGCGGGTTAGATGTTGAAGAGGGTTCAGGACAGACTGAGGAGGAAGCGGTAGCTGAAGTTGAATCCAAGTTAGCTGAAGCTGCGGCCCCGGTCACTTCCAAGGTGGAACAAACGGGGCTGGAAGAAGAAGTGCAGAGAGCCTTGGGTGTGTGTCAACAAGCCCGAGGTGCTGTCAAAAATATGTTTCAAGATGTCCGCATGGGTAAGGCGATCGACGCTGAACAGCTGCAGCCTTTAGTTGAGCAGATCGCTTCATCAGTCATGAGGCACCCCGGAGCCATCATCAGTTTAGCTCGCCTGAAAAATAAAAATGAATACACCTATATGCATTCAGTCGCGGTATGTGCGCTGATGACCGCCTTGGCAAAACAGCTACAGATGGATGAAAAACTGGTTTATGAAGCAGGGATGGCAGGGCTGCTACATGATATTGGTAAGGCTGCCATACCCAATGAGGTGCTGGACAAGCCTGGGAAACTGACGGAAAAAGAGTTTGATTTGGTCAAAACCCACCCTGTAGAAGGACATCTGATGTTGCTGGAGGGTAAGGGGGTGGGGCCTATACCGTTGGATGTATGTTTGCATCATCATGAAAAGGTGGACGGCAGTGGCTACCCACATGGGTTGGTGGGAGATCAGATATCACTGTTGGCACGTATGGGAGCGGTTTGTGATGTTTATGATGCTGTCACCTCAGATCGGCCTTATAAGCGCGGATGGAACCCGGCTGAGGCGCTGCGTAAGATGGCTGAGTGGAGTAAGGGTCATTTTGATGATCGCGTATTTCAGGCATTTGTAAAAACCATAGGTATTTACCCTACCGGTTCCCTGATACGACTAGAGTCTCAGCGACTGGCAATTGTCCTTGAGCAAAGCGGAACCTTGTTGCTTAAGCCTCGTGTGAAAGTATTTTTTTCCGTAAAAGCAAAAATGCCGATACCTGCCCAAGTGCTGGATTTAAGCAGTGCAGATTGTGAGGATAAGATTATTGCACGGGAGAATCCGGATGACTGGGGGTTTGGCAAGCTAGACCATCTTTGGGCCGGTATAGATATTCCTGTGTAGTTAACATACAGCCATCCTGAGTGTGGTTCGGGCAATTTTGGGAGTACATAGTGAGTTCAGAACAAACAGTTGCCGTACTTTGTCTAGATCAGCATCGATGTCTGACGTATAGAGCTGTGCCGTCGACTTGGGCTTCTCCGCCTGACATGGGAGTGTCTGTTGACCGATTGTTGCGTGAGAACAACGCAGGGGAACTGGTTGAAGGTATCTGGCAAAGGTTACAAGAAGACAGGCCCTGGCAGGGGGTTGTGCAGATTCCAGGTTGGGGGCGAGTGAGCATGCTAGTGGTTAATCGCTATGCGAGCCAGGACAGTCTGTTAATACTACGGCCGGCTCCTGGTTCTGCACCTATGGGGCCGCAACAGCGTGTAACATCACTGCATGCGCTGATGCGACATTTTTATGCCTTGCCATTCAGTTTACGTTATGCCGGTTATATGGGCAGTTTGGTGTTGCTGTCTTTGCTGGGTAGTTGGGCGGCTTGGACCGGTCATGCTTTTCTTTTAACTGCATTTATCGGTGTCAATATAGGAATGGCCGTAGTTTCCAGTTGGTTTATGCAGCATACGGTAGGTCGTTCCCTGCAGGAAGCCATGCAATGTTTTGTGGCTATAGCCCAAGGCAATTTAGGCACATCCATCGATGTATACCGGGAAGATGATGCAGGACTGTTATTGGCTCATCTGGCCAGCATGCAGGCGAGTCTTAATCTTATGACGGTTCAAATCAGTGAAGCATCGCGTCAGCTACTGCAAGAGGAGACGCATGTTGAACAGGCACTGATCGCGTTGCGCAAGCAATCACAGGGACAGGACTCAGCCGTTGCAGTGGTTAGTCAGGCGGTGCATCAGGTGACGCAATCTGTTCAATCGGTGTCTATGTCAGCCAGCCAGGCTGATGTTGCTGCTCACCAATCGCTGGAGCGGGTGAATGCAGGAGGCAAGCAGGTTCAGCAGGGGGTAGACTCGTTCAGTACCCTGGCTGCTATGGTACAAGGTTTTGCGGAAGATATGACTGGCCTGAACCAAGCTGCACAAGGAATCAGCTTGGTCACGCAAGTGATTGCTGAAATTGCTGCACAAACCAATTTGCTGGCGCTGAATGCGGCGATAGAAGCGGCTCGGGCCGGTGAGGCAGGGCGAGGGTTTGCTGTGGTGGCTGATGAAGTGAGGACCTTGGCGACACGGACAGGTCAGAGCACCGCAGATATTACACGTATGGTGCAAGACATACAGACCCGTTCCAGCCGAGCCTCCGAAGAAATGACACAGTCTGTCGATGAAGTACACCGGCAGCAGACACTGATGCGCGAGACGCTAGTCAGCTTCGCTCAGATTGAACAAGGTTCTATGCATGTTACCGAAATGGCGGAGGCGATCAATCAATCCGCGTTGCAGCAGGTGGGAGCAACAGCTAAGGTAGGAGCCAGCATCATGGATATGACCCGCCTGATTGAGGCCAGCGCGGAATCTATCAATCATGTAGAGGATGCCCTTGGATCGTTGCATCAGACCGCTGAACATCTTCAGGATCTGCTGCAACGCTACCGCCAGGATTAACTGATACGTTTGTATTTCAAGCGTGTCGGTTGGGCGCCGTGGGCTCCTAGCTTTTGGCGTCGGTACGCTTCAAAGTCAGAGTAGTTGCCCTCATACCACTCTACGCCTTCATTTTCAAAGGCCAGGATATGCGTAGCTATACGGTCCAGAAACCATCGATCATGCGAAACTACCATGGCCACCCCAGGGAAGGTCAGTAGAGCATCTTCCAGGGCACGCAGGGTTTCGACATCAAGATCATTGGAGGGTTCATCAAGGAGTACAACATTGGCTCCCGCCTGGAGAATCTTGGCCAACTGCAGACGATTGCGTTCCCCCCCGGACAAATCGCCAACACGCTTTTGCTGGTCCGTTCCCTTAAAGTTAAAACGACCTAGGTAGGCGCGTGAAGGCATTTCATAATCACCCACCTTCAGAATATCCAGTCCCCCTGAGATTTCTTCCCACACGGTCTTTTTATCATCCAGATGTTCACGAATCTGTCCCACATAAGCTACTTGCACCGTGTCACCCAAAATGACGCGTCCTTCATCCGGCTGCATTTCACCGGTAATCATGCGGAACAGGGTGGTTTTACCGGCACCGTTAGGGCCAATAATGCCTACAATGGCACCACGCGGAACGGTAAAGTTGACGTCGCTGTAGAGCAGGCGATCAGCAAAACGTTTAGCTAAATGTTCGACCACGACTACTTGTTCGCCCAGACGGGGTCCTGGCGGGATATAAATTTCCTGGGTTTCGTTGCGTTTTTGGAACTCCTTGCTAGAAAGTTCTTCAAATGCCGCCATACGGGCCTTGCTCTTGGCCTGACGGGCTTTAGGGTTTTGCCGCACCCAGTCAAGCTCTCGTTTAAGTGCCTTGGTATGGGCTTCCTCGGTTTTTTGTTCCTGTTCCAGGCGGGCTTCTTTTTGCTCCAGCCAGCTGGAGTAATTGCCTTGCCAGGGAATGCCGTGGCCACGATCAAGTTCAAGTATCCATTCTGCAACATTATCCAGGAAGTAACGATCATGGGT
>JABEVH010000069.1 GCA_013043915.1 Pseudomonadales bacterium | reverse complement strand
TGATCCAGCGTCTTAGCAAGTCGTCAGCGCTTAAGGCAATGCCCCGTTCTAGCGGCAGTTCGTTCCGGTCCAGCGCGGCGTAATAATCGGCAAGCAACTTGTGATTTTGGGCATAGGTATTGTCAATTTGACCAATACTGGAAACACCCAGGCCAATCAGGTCTGTAGATTTTTGTGTGGAATAACCCTGGAAATTACGACGTAACTGACCATCCTGTTGTGCCTTATGCAGGCCATCGCCGTTACGGGCATAGTGATCCATGCCAATTTCCACATAACCGGCGGCATCAAGGCGGCGCAGAGTAAGATCCAGCAGTCGTTTTTTCTCATCAGCACTAGGCAGGTCCTCTGCTCGTATGCGATTTTGTGGAAAAAACCGGTCAGGAAGATGGGCGTAATGAAAAAGTGACAGACGATCAGGGGCCATGGCTAAGACATGATCCAGCGTGCGGCTAAAACGTTCAGCGGTTTGCAGCGGTAGGCCATAAATTAGATCCAGACTTACCGATTCAAAGCCATAACGCCTAGCAGCATCGACCACACTGCGTGTTTTTTCCACAGACTGAACGCGGTGTACAGCTTTTTGAACTTCATCATCAAAATCCTGTACACCCAGGCTGACGCGATTAAAGCCCAAGCCACGAAGCAGGGCCATGCCAGCGTGATCAACCGTTCTCGGGTCGATTTCTATCGAGTACTCAATATCTTTGCCTCGGCTGAGGTTAAAGTATCGAGCCAGATAGAACATGAGTTCGGTCATCTCGGCATCGCTCAAGTAAGTCGGGGTGCCTCCACCCCAGTGCAATTGGGTGACACGCCGATTACGGTCAAACAGGGGCGCTACCAGCTGTATCTCTTTAAGTAAATAATCCAGATAGGTTCGTGATGCCTGTTTGTCCTTGGTGACGATCTTGTTGCAGGCACAGTAATAACAAAGCGAATGGCAAAAAGGGATATGAACGTAAAGCGACAAATTGCTCTGTCTCTGATTGCTGCGTTCAGAGGCCATTTTTAGGTCGTTGACCGCGAAAGCCTGTGAAAAATGCGGAGCCGGAGGATAGGAAGTATAGCGTGGTGCTGTCGCCGTCTCACCGGTTAGCCAGTGAGGCAACCCATCTTTGCTGGTAGGGCTCATGGTCCAGGCGGGCCTTTAGTTGGGAATTCCGGCAATTCTAAATGAGATGCTTACTTAAATTCATTGACGTATGTCAATCAGTATCGTCGGTGTATTCTGGACAATCAGAGGAATTGTCCATTTTGATGGAGAGATGACTATGGAACACCTGCTAGCTATTGTCGATCAACGTCATGCGGATTCACCTGCTTTTCGTAGTGCTGTACAGTGGTCCCGTATTCTGGGAGCACGACTTTCCGTATTTTTGCCAGCAGATTTGACCAGCCCCGAAGGTTTGACTCTGGGGTCAGGGTTATTGGCTAGCGTCGAACATACGGCAGAACTGGATGCAGAGCACTGGTTGGAAGATTTTCTTGCGCGTGAGTCAGCGTCCATAGGTCGACATGCCGTAGCTTCGCGGCACTGGGTGCAAGCGGTCTGTCACGAGGTAGAGCGTATGGGGGCTGATATGATTTTTATTAGTCGCGAAAGTGCTCCTAACTCGGCTGCCTGGAAAAAACTGCTGCGGCAGTTGCCTGCTCCCACCTGCATCGTGCGTGATACCACTACGCCGCAGTCTATCCTGGCAGCAGTCTCAGCTATCCCTGAAGATGCCGTGCATCAAGTATTGAATGATACCGTCCTAAATTATGCTGTGCGATTGCGTGACCTATGGCAGGTGGAGCTCAAAGTGGCCAGTGCTCTGCCAAGTGCCATGGAAATAGCCCCCATGATGGGAGAAACCTACGCAGTATCCTATGTGCAAGAGGAAATGGAGACATCTTTGCGGGAGGCACTCAGGCTCCTTCTGGAAAAACATGGCTTGAAAGACGATATTCTTTGCTTGCGCATGGGTGTCGTGGAAGCTGTGTTAGCTCAGGAGCTTGAAACAGTGCATGCTAATTGGGTGATCATGGGTACGGTTGGCCGCCGGGCATTGACGGCATTTTTCTCCGGCAACTCGGCTGAGCAGGTTGAGCGCCATGTGCCTGCTAATTTGCTGTTACTACGTCCCCAGGACTTCAGCGAACTATGATTGATCGCTGACCTGACCATCGTTATGGTCAATGGGTTTGGTCTGAAATGTCATTGCAAGATTGACTGCTTGGGGGCATGGTAGGTGCTGGTGAGCTACACGATGGCACCTATTGAATTCCCAGGAGAACTCATGACTACCGAAGCATTGATTTATGATGGGGTTCGCACCCCACGAGGTAAGGGTAAAAAGGATGGATCGCTGCATACGGTAAAACCGGTGGATCTGGTAGTCGGTTTAATGCGAGCTCTTGAAGACCGTCATGGTGAGGCTATTCGTCACCGCGTCGATGATGTGGTGTTAGGTTGTGTGACGCCGGTGGGAGATCAAGGTGCCGATATAGCCAAGACATCTGCACTAGCTGCCGGTTGGGCAGATACAACTGCAGGCGTGCAGTTGAATCGTTTTTGTGCTTCAGGCCTTGAGGCCGTAAATCTGGGAGCGATGAAAATACGCTCTGGATTTGAGGATTTGGTGGTTGTCGGTGGTGTTGAGTCTATGTCGCGATTACCTATGGGGTCAGATGGTGGTGCCTGGGCCATGGATCCTGCGATCAATCTGGCAACAGGGTTTGTGCCGCAGGGTATTGGAGCTGATTTGATTGCCACCTTAGAAGGTTTTAGTCGTACCGACGTGGATGCCTTTGCCTTGCGTTCTCAGCAGTTGGCGGCTCATGCGCGGCAGGAAGGTTATTTCAGCCGCTCGGTGGTGCCTGTTAGGGACATCAATGGCTTAACGATCCTGGCCCAAGACGAATTTATCAAACCCGATTCTACCTTGGAGGGTTTAGGGGCCCTTAACCCTTCATTTGTGGTGATGGGGGAAATGGGGGGCTTCGATGCCGTGGCCTTGCAAAAATATCATTGGGTTGAAAGCATTAACCATGTGCATACCGCAGGAAACTCCTCCGGTATTGTAGACGGTGCTGCTCTGATGTTGGTCGGCAATGAAAAGACAGGCCGAGAGCTAGGTTTAAAGCCTAGGGCCAGGATTGTTGCGACAGCCGTTTCGGGTGCTGATCCCACCATCATGCTGACGGGCCCTGCTCCGGCAGCGCGTAAGGCTCTGGCCCGAGCTGGATTGACAATCCAAGATATTGACCTGTGGGAAATCAACGAGGCATTTGCCGCGGTGGCTTTGCGTTTTGTGCGTGATATGAACCTCGATCTTGATCGTGTCAATGTCAATGGCGGGGCCATTGCTATGGGACATCCTCTCGGAGCTACCGGGTGCATGATCGTGCAAATTGCCTTGGATGAATTGGAGCGCAGACAGTTGAAAAGAGCTCTGTGCACTCTGTGTGTAGGCGGCGGCATGGGTATTGCCACCATCATTGAACGCGTCTGAAGACATCTGAGAGTGAGTATCGCCATGAGTCAGAGTGCTATTCGTTGGGAACAGGATGCCGATCAGATCGTCACGCTTATCCTGGATGACCCCACCCAGTCTGCAAATACCATGAACGCTTTGTATCAGCAGTCCATGGCTGAGACGGTCAAGCGTTTGCAGGAAGAAAAGAAAAATATACGCGGCGTGATCATTACTTCGGCAAAAAAGACATTTTTTGCTGGCGGTGATTTAAAAATGTTAATTCAGGCTCAGCCTGAACATGCTGCCGAAATTGCTGCAGGTGTTGATGAGATTAAGCGGCAACTGCGAGTTATTGAGACTCTCGGCGTGCCTGTGGTAGCCGCCATGAATGGTACGGCCTTAGGTGGTGGTTTAGAAATTGCGTTGGCATGCCATCATCGTATCGCCCTGGATGACACCCGAGCAGAATATGGGTTACCTGAGGTCACACTAGGGTTGTTGCCGGGCGGAGGTGGCGTAGTTCGTGTGGTGCGAATGCTGGGAATACAAAATGCCTTGATGAATGTATTGATGCAAGGGCAACGCATGAAGGCGGCCAAGGCTAAGGAAGTTGGTTTGATCGATGATCTGGCCAGCAGTACAGATGACATGATGACTAAGGCTAAGGTATGGATTGGGGCTCATCCCCAGGCCAAGCAACCTTGGGATCTGAGTGGCTACAAAATGCCAGGAGGAACGCCTTCAACGCCAGCTCTGGCGATGAACTTACCGGCATTCCCCTCCAATCTGCGTAAACAGCTAAAAGGAGCGCATGCTCATTATCCTGCTCCTGCCGCTATTATGGCCGCAGCTGTCGAAGGAGCACAGGTTGATGTCGATAATGCCTTCAAGATTGAAGGCCGTTATTTCGTCAAGCTCGCTACCGGTGCGGTCAGTAAGAATATGATTAAGGCCTTTTTCTTTGATTTGCAGAAGATCAATGCAGGAGGTTCTCGTCCTTCATCCACAGAATGTCCACCTGTTGAATGTCGTAAAGTCGGTATTCTGGGTGCAGGTATGATGGGGCAAGGTATAGCTTATGTCTCGGCCATGGCCGGTATCGATGTGGTCTTGCTGGATACCGATCAGGCTGCTGCCGAGCGCGGCAGACAATATTCACGTCAATTGCTGGATAAGCGCGTGTCCAAGGGACGTATGAATGCCGAGAAGGCAGCAGTTACCCTGAATCGTATCGTGGCGACGACGGAGTATGCGCAGCTGGCAGATTGCGATCTGGTCATTGAGGCGGTATTTGAGAATCGCCAGATCAAGGCGGATGTAACCGAGAAAGTAGCGGCCGTAGCCCGTAAAGATTTATTGATGGCATCCAACACATCAACCCTGCCCATCAGTAGTCTCGCGCATGCTTATCCGCGTCCCGAGCGCTTTATTGGCCTGCATT
>JABEVH010000068.1 GCA_013043915.1 Pseudomonadales bacterium | reverse complement strand
TATATTGCGTTGATTGAGCAGGCAGTAGGGCGGAAGGCTGAGCTTAATTTTTTACCCATGCAGCCGGGTGATGTGCCGGATACCTATGCCGATGTTGAATCCCTGATGCAGGATATGGGTTATCACCCCAGCACTCCGGTGGACGTGGGGGTACATAATTTTGTGAACTGGTACCGTGAGTATTACCAAGTTTGATAGGGAAGGGAGAGAGGGATTGAATATCCAGCAAGAGCCGCAGCTTGGCCGAGAACAGGTGTTGGCGCGACTTCAGGCTTTACGCCAATCCATGCAGATTTTTTCGCTAGGCCAGGCACTGAATGCTGAGAGGATTCGCTCTTTCAGTCGGCGTTTGGGGCCTTTGTATTTTGACTACACGCGCCACCTGGTGACAGCTGAGGTCATGGATAGCTTGCAGCTGTGGGGCAAGCTGCAAGGTTGGCGTTTAGCACTGCAAAAGTTAAGTGCAGGTTACCCGCTCAATGCGTCGGAAGATCGACCGGCACACCATATGGCTTTGCGGGATTTAGGGTCCATCACGGCTGATGCTACGGCCCGCTTCACGGCACAAGCTGACCGGGAGCGTATGCTGAGCTTGCTGGACCGGATCAAGGAAGGTAAGTTGCGGGGCGCACGTGGCCATGCTTTTGATACCTTGGTTAATATTGGCGTGGGGGGGTCGGATCTGGGCGCTGCCATGGCAGTACAAGCCTTGCGCGCACAGGGTGAAGGGCGGTTCTCTCTGCATTTTATCAGCAGTATCGATGGTGTGGCCTTGACACGGTTATTGCCCCAGCTCAGGTTGGACTCGACACTATTCATTATCAGCTCTAAATCATTTTCTACCCCTGATACTTTTGAAAATGTTAAGACCGTGCAAACGCATTTACAGGATCAGGGTTATACTCCGGATGAATGTTCACGACATTTTTTAGGCATCTCTGCCGTGCCTCAGGCCATGTTCGCTTTCGGTATTCCTGAAGATCTGCAGCTTCCTTTCATGAACAGCATAGGTGGGCGCTTTTCCCTGGCATCTTGTATAGGTTTACCTTTGGCCGCTCATCTGGGGCGTCAGGGTTTTATGGCGTTTCTGCAGGGTATGCATGAAATGGATCGTCATGTACTGGAGGAAGTGGAAACTAGCATACCGGCGACCATGGCTTTGCTGGAGTGGTGGTATGCCCAGTTCTGGCAAGCCGAAGCGCTGGCCATTCTGCCCTATCATCAGGATATGGAACGTTTCCCCGCTTATGCTACTCAGCTGCAAATGGAGAGTTTGGGCAAGAGCTGCGATATTCAGGGTAGACCGCTGCTATGCAGTGGTCATGTGGTATTTGGTGAGGTAGGGAGTAATGCCCAGCACTCATTCATGCAGTTGCTGCATCAGGGTACACGCATGATTCCTGCAGATATACTGTTGTTCGCCAATATGCCGGAAACCAATGATAGACAACGCAACATGACCTTGGCGCAAGGTCTTGCCCAAGGCAGGGCGTTGGCCATGGGTTATGATGAATCGGCAGCAGCCCACGATTTTCCCGGTGATTCCTTCGCCATCAGACAAGCTCGGCTGCATCCAGGAAATCGACCTAGTTCCACGTTGCTCTGGGAGTCTTTGGAACCGCAAACCTTGGGTATGTTGGTTGCCTTGTATGAGCATAAAACGTTTTTGTTGGCTCAGTTATGGGGTATCAATCCTTTTGATCAGATGGGCGTTGAATTGGGAAAGCGCTTGGCTCGCCCACTCGTGACCTGTTTGAATGGTGAAACGACAATAGAGCGCATGGATGCAGGTACAGCAGTATTACTTCAGATCGTCGACAACATGCATAGAGGAAAATACTCTTGAAACTGGTTATTGTGGGTACAGGTTATGTGGGGCTGGTGACGGGAACTTGTTTTGCTGAAATGGGTAACCAAGTCATTTGTGTTGATGTTGATGTCGCCAAAGTGAGTGCTTTGAAGTCCGGTCAAGTTCCTATCTATGAACCTGGTTTGGAGCCTATGGTTCAGGACAATTTACAGGCAGGACGGTTGAGTTTTACCATGGATTTGCAAGAGGCCTTGATAGGGGCTGATATGGCCTTTATAGCCGTGGGAACACCCCCTCGTGAAGATGGGTCTGCAGATCTGCAATATGTTTTGGCAGTTGCCCGCAATCTGGGACGTATGATGACAGGATCTTTGGTGATCGTGGATAAATCCACCGTGCCCGTAGGTACGGCTGATCAGGTGCGGGCTGCGATTGAAGCGGAATTATCGGCTCGGCAGTTTGTAGGTGCATGGGACGTTGTTAGCAACCCAGAATTTTTAAAAGAAGGCGCTGCGGTTGATGATTTTATGCGCCCTGATCGTATTGTGATCGGTACAGATAGTCCAAGAGCCCGTGCATTGATGGAAGATCTTTATGCGCCGTTTATGCGCAATCACAACAAGTTGTTGTTCATGCGCACCCGTGATGCAGAAATGACCAAATATGCAGCCAATGCCATGCTCGCAACGAAGATTTCGTTCATTAATGAGATGGCTTTGCTGGCAGAATCCCTCGATGTCGATATCGAGCAAGTCAGATTAGGCATAGGAGCAGACCAGCGCATCGGCCACCATTTCATTTATCCGGGCTGCGGATATGGCGGCTCGTGTTTTCCCAAGGATGTGCAAGCCTTGATCCGGATGGCGCATGAACAATCGGTGGAACCGTGGTTACTGGACGCGGTTGAAAAGCGTAATCATGCGCAAAAAAGCCGTTTGTTTGACAAAGTACAACAGATCCTTGGTGGTGATTTGTCAGGTCGGACTATTGGGATTTGGGGGCTGGCATTTAAACCAGGGACGGATGATATTCGCGAAGCCCCGGCCAGCTTGTTGATCGAGAGTCTTTTGCAAGCAGGTGCACAGGTGCGGGCGCATGATCCGGTGGCGATGCCAAATTCCCAGGAAGAGTTTGCAGAGGCTGCTGCTTCCGGCAAGATTTCCTACTGCCAGGACCCTTATGAGGCGGTGCGCGGGGTTGATGCCCTGGTGTTGGTGACTGAATGGAAGCCTTACCGTCAGCCTGATTTTGAACGGCTAAAGTCACTGTTACGAACCCCCGTGATCATTGATGGACGAAATCAGTACGCTCCTGACAAGTTGCGTCAGGCCGGTTTTATATACAGCGGCATAGGCCGCTGATCTCATCTATGGGCAGAGGTAGTCAGGGATGCATGCACTGTTAGCCATTGATCAGGGAACCACCAGCACGCGCGCCATCGTATTCAGTGCTAGGGGAGAGAAGCTGGGGCAAGCACAAAAGGAACTTGAGCAGCATTATCCAGACGATGGATGGGTTGAACACGATGCCAATGAAATTTGGCAGGCCACTCTGGCAGTATGTAGGCTGGCTTTGAAGGATGCCAACCTGAGTGCCCAACAGATTGCTTCCATAGGAATTACCAATCAGCGTGAAACTACCGTCCTTTGGGATCGAGCGACAGGGCAGCCCTTGCATCGCGCCATCGTTTGGCAAGATCGGCGCACGGCAGCCCGTTGTGCGCAGTTGCGCGCTGAAGGCTGGGAAGCCACCGTACAAGAACGAACCGGGCTGTTGCTGGACCCTTATTTTTCTGCGACCAAACTTGAATGGCTGCTAGATCATGTTCCTGGTGCAAGATTGCGCGCAGAGCGCGGTGAAT
Organism: Pseudomonadales bacterium; assembly: GCA_013043915.1. Taxonomy (GTDB): domain Bacteria; phylum Pseudomonadota; class Gammaproteobacteria; order Pseudomonadales; family Moraxellaceae; genus JABEVH01. The sequence goes on along the minus strand of JABEVH010000068.1, from coordinate 2,648 downwards.
TGGCCTTTGGTACGATGGATACTTGGTTATTATGGTGCCTGACGGAAGGTAAGGTTCATGCTACCGATGCCAGCAACGCATCGCGCACCTTGCTGTTTGATATCGATCGTCAGATTTGGGATGAGGAGCTGCTTACCCTGTTTCGCATCCCTCGTTCTCTGCTGCCTAAGGTATTAGATAGCAGTGCTGATTACGGTCAGGCGTCAGCTTTTGTGTTGGGCGCACCTGTTGCCATAGGCGGTGTTGCCGGAGATCAGCAGGCAGCCCTGTTTGGACAAGCCTGTTTTCAGCCTGGCATGGTAAAAAGCACCTACGGCACCGGTTGTTTCATGATGAAAAATACCGGGGGCCAGCGCGTGCATTCCCATAACCGGTTGCTGTCTACCGTGGCTTACCGGTTGAACGGCGAGGTTACCTATGCCATTGAAGGTAGCATTTTTGTGGCGGGCGCGGCTGTACAGTGGTTGCGTGATGGTTTGCGCCTGATTGAAAAAGCCAGCGACACTGAGGCGATTGCCCGCGATACAGGAGATGCTCATGGCGTTTATCTGGTGCCTGCCTTTACCGGGTTAGGTGCTCCCTACTGGGATCCGCATGCGCGCGGGGCTATATTGGGGTTGACGCGTGATACCGGGATAGGTGAAATCGTTATAGCGGGGCTGCAGTCGGTAGGCTTCCAGAGCCGGGATTTGATTGAAGCCATGCAGCGTGATGGGGCTGAGTTTTTTACCACCCTACGCGTTGATGGCGGTATGGTGGTCAATAGCTGGTTGACGCAGGCTCTAGCTGACCTGACCGGGGTGCCGGTAGATCGCCCCACGGTTACGGAAACTACGGCGTTGGGAGCCGCTTATCTGGCAGGATTGTCTTCTGGGCTATATGCTTCTTTGGATGCCATCGCAAGTCTATGGCAATGTGATCGCCGGTTTGTCCCACAAATGCCCAAGATGCGTCGTGAGAGTTTATACGCAGGGTGGCGTGATGCGGTGAGAAGGGTGGCTAGCCCGTCTGCAGGCATTTAGGGGGCGCGGTACTATTCTAGGGGGCTAAGATGTTTCGGTTGCTGCAGGTGGTGGTATTGATGTGGGCTTATTGTGCGCAATCGGATGAATTACCTTTTTATGCAGCTGGATCGCTGAATGTGTTTCAAGTTAGTAATCAGATGACCTCGCCGTCAACCCAGTCCAGCCCCAGCACTGCTGGATTTTTATTAGGATATTCGGTGGGAAAGTACGTCGGAGTGGAAGCACAGGGGATGCTGGGCTTAGGTAGTGCTTCAGCTAACTACTGTAATCCGGGTTGTAGTAACGCAAATGTTTCAGTGCTTCATGGCGAGGCAGTTTATCTCCGGGCCAGCTTACCCTGGGGGCCCTTGCAGCCTTATGTGCGTGTCGGTATGGCTGATACCAATGTGCAGACCATCCCCTTAGGGTCAGTGTCGGGCATAACGCAGACTTTACGAGGAGCTGCTGTCGGTGCAGGTCTTGGAGTGCGTATCGATGCCAAACGTCAGATTTACATCGATTTGCAACATCTGAGTGCTCAACATGCGCATATTAACGTACTGGGTTTGGGTTATTTCGAACGTTTCAGCTTCACCGGACATTATTGATTCGGTCTCTTGCTAGGGATTTGAATAGTTAGGGATGACACTATGGACTTTGCGGACAAAGTGGTGTGGATCACCGGAGCTACATCAGGTATCGGTGAGGCGATGGCCTATGAGTTAGCTCGGCAAGGGGCTAGGCTGATACTGTCGGCGAGAAGGGAAACCCAGTTGCATGCGGTTCGCCAACGCTGCTTGCATTCTGATAGGCATCAGATAATGCCTATGGATATGGCCGATAGCGCAGCTATTCCTGTCAAGGTGATGCAAGTCCTGGCCGTGTGTGGTCATGTTGATGTGCTCATTAATAATGCCGGTATTAGTCAGCGTTCAAAAGTTAAAGATACGTCTCTTGAGGTAGATCGCCAATTGATGGAGGTGGACTTTTTTGGTCCAGTAGCGCTGACCAAGGCTTTACTACCTTCCATGTTGGAGCGCGGTGAAGGTCTTATGGTTGCCGTTTCATCGGTGGCGGGCTTGGTCGCTACGCCGCTACGTTCTTCGTATTGCGCTGCAAAACATGCCCTGGCCGCCTTCTATGATGCTCTGCGTGCTGAAGTACACGATTCGGGTGTCCGTGTGGCCGTCATTTATCCGGGATTTGTTCGCACCGAGATTACTTTGCATGCTCTGGAGGGTGATGGTTCAGCCCATGGAGTGCTGGACCCCAAACTCAAAACCGGGATGTCTGCCGATGTATTCGCTGCGCAAGCTGTAGCAGCTTTATCCAGAGGAGATGAACGTATTATTTTGGCAGGTAATGAGAAATGGGCAGTATGGTTAGGCAGGGCTTCACCGTCTTTGCTGGCTACAGTTATTCGCAAAGCAAAAGTTACATGAGCGATGAGGTTTTAGGTTATGAACACTGTCCGCGCATTCCCCTTGCTAGGTGAGTTCCGAACCAGCATTGCACCAGCAGGGGGTCAAGCGGACGGTTTTGGGTTTGACTTGGCTTTTGCCGCTGATTTTCTTGCGTGCTCTGCTGTACCCTGTGCATCCACGTATGCCCGAACCGTCTCCAGTGTTGCGCCGCCCACTGAGC
>JABEVH010000067.1 GCA_013043915.1 Pseudomonadales bacterium | reverse complement strand
GTTATATACCGCCGTTGACAGTTGCGCCGGTCGTACGGCCTTGGCTATGTTCAGGTCAGTTTCCTGAGCCAAGTCGAGGATCATGGCTTCATTGCGAGGAATTTGCTCGTCATAGATTAAAACATGAGGTTTGAGAGGCTGGGCTGAGTTAACCGACATGACCATACCCACGCCATCATTGTTGAGGCGTACGACGGTGCCAGGAGGATAAACTCCCAGCGTGTGTACCAATAAGCTTAGTGCTTTGGTATCAAAACGGGCTCGCTGCTGTGAGAACATGAGCGATAGTGCTTCATGGGGTGTCAGTGCATTGACCACCAGCACGGGGTTGCATAAGTTGTCGTAAGTATTCACTACAGTGAGTAAGCGTGTCAGCGGGTCAATGGCATCACCCTTGAGGTGCTGCGGATAACCGCTGCCGTCCATGAACTCATGGTGCTGATGGATCATGCGAAGAATGGGCAAGGGTAATTTGACTTTTTGCCCGATTTCAAGGCCGTACTGAGTGTGCAGCTGTATGAAGTCAAGTTCTGCTTTGCTGGGATTATCGGCCTTTTGCAATACTTTGTGCGGTATGCGCATTTTGCCAAGGTCATGAAATATGCCGCCCATACCCAACAAGCGTAGATCCTGTTCAGATAGCCCCATGGCCCGCCCCAGGATCATGGCCAGTACTGAAACATTGAGGGAGTGATAATAAACCTCTTCGCCGAGAACTTTGTCATTCATCAGGTGTACGGCGATTTCCTGCTCGGCGAGTAAAGAGCTGGCTAATTGTGTTGCTAGAGAATCTGCTTCAGCGAGGGTCTCTTCAGGTCTGGACAAGATATTACGTGTAATATTACTGATGCTTTTAGCGGCATCCAGATAATATTTTTCACACTGGGAAATTGACTGAACCCGTGCCTTCAGTTTGGCGATACGGTCACGTTTAGCAATCAGTTCAGGTGAGGGATCAGTGGAAGGAGGAGATGGGCTGGGGTGCTGGGGTGTATCAGGCGGTAACGGCAAGGGCGCAGAACTGCTACGCGTGGGGTCGACACGAATACGTTGCAGTCCTAGTTCACGTATCTGGCGTAATTGCTCCTCACTTTTTATGCGAAATTGGCTAAAGGTAAAAGGATGATCCATCCAGCCCAGATCCAAACACACATAAATGCCCAGCGTTAATTGGTCGGGTCTGATGTAAACTGCGCCCTTGTCAGCCATAAAGATTCAAAATCGCTGAATATGATGTCACCATTATAGATGAGGATGGCGAACTGCTTCGCGATGTTTGGGGGATTCGCTCTGAACAGGGTGGCGAAAGGATGGATGATGGATGGTATAGACCACAACATCGTTACGGCGGCGTCGGTAAATAAGCCGATACCGGTCAAAACAGGCATGTGCATAACTCGGTATCCCGGGAACAGGATGATCAGGTCCTCCGGATGCCAGTCGCTGGCAAAGCATTTGAACCTGATCTAGCACAAACCCTGGGTTATATCCTTGCTGGGCATACAACCGGCAGATGTGTCGCAGCTGATGCTCTGCATGTCGGGTCCAGAGTACATGGCTCATGTTTCCAGCTCCGAGCGCAGTTCACGAAGTAAGCTACTGATCGGGCGTAGATCTTCGGCGGCTACTTCTGATTGTCCTTGTACCAAGGCTGTCAGTAAACGTAATTGATTCTGCAGGGAACGGTAGTGCTGGGGGGAGAGTAGCACGGCTACTTCCCGATGGCGGCGGGTGATCAGCATGGCGGTTTGGTGTTGCTGAAGCTCTTCAAGTAGTTTCGTAGATTCCAACCGCAATTTTGTCAGTGGTTGGGTCTCTTCCCTTTGAAACATTTCAAGTTTACTCTCGGATCATAATCAGTGCATCATGCTCCACAACAATTAAGGCCGCAATAGATAAGCTATACCGACAGATTTTTGCGGACGGTCTACACTGATAGTTAGAAGCATTGAAGGCGCCCGTTCTTAAATTTGCAGGTGTTAGACGATTGACTGAGTACGTTAAACTCAAACCTGGAGCAGTTACGGTAGGTAAGCCGTTGCTGTTCAGTGTTTATGATTCCTCTGGCAATCTGCTGCTGCAGCAGGGTTATGTGATCAATTCCCATGAGCAGCTTGATCGTTTGTATGACAGGGGCTTGTTTCATATGAGCTTGGCCCAAACCGTATCCAAACGATCAGAACAACCGCAGACTGATGACAGGCGTTTGAATCCTTTTACAGAGTTGCCGGTGTTACTTGAGGATCTTGAAACGCTGTTAACTCATGTAGTAGGTGCACAAGAAGATAGTGCTCGTAGGTTGCGTCAACTGGCGAGTCGGATTTTGCGTATGAGTCATGATGATCCCGATGCTTGTCTCGGTTTGGTCCATATCAATACCATTGAACCTTCTGCATATGAACAAACCCTTTATCACGCCATTTTAGGCTCCCTGATAGGTCAGCATCTAGGTTGGGAGGAGGAACGTCTGGTATCACAGGTGATGGCTTCGCTGACGGCTAACATTGCCTTGTTGCCTTACCAGGACAAGCTCAATCGTTCTCGTAATCCCTTGACAGAGGCGCAGCGAGCTGTTCTGCGCAAGCATCCCGATTTGTCTTCGCAGGCACTGCTGCGTGCAGGTATCAGCGATCCACTGACTCTGGCTGCCGTACAGCAGCATCATGAACACCCTGATGGAAGTGGCTATCCACAAGGGCTTTCGGGGCAGGTGATCGTGCCTGAAGCTCAGATACTGGCCTTGACGGAGCGTTATACGGCCATGATCAGTCAACGGGCATATCGTGCACGCATGCCTGTTAATCTCGCCTTGCGAGAATTAGCGCACCATGCAGCTAATCCAGAGATCTATGTCGCCTTCTTTGCTCAACTAACGCCCTACCCTCCCGGGGTTTTGGTTGAGCTCATCAACGGTGAGGTCGCGGTAGTGACCCATCGCACGCGCCATCCACATGGTCCCCGGGTTCGAGCTATTATCAGTTCACGAGGCTCCATGTATCACGGTGCCTTCTTGCGTGAATCAGCTGAGCCTGAGTTTGCCATACGAGAATTAAAAGCGATGCCCAATCAGCCTAGTCTGAATCCCTTGCTTTTGTGGAGCACGGTTTAGCTGCGCAGCAGGCATGAGTTGACGTTGCCGTTATTTTTGGTATGGCCTGACAATATGCCACACGGTCTAGTATGACTCACGATTAAATATTTCCCTCATGTATAGATAATATAAGATGAGTCAGGCTAGAACTTTTCGCAGTGATTATTGTAGGCGTGAGGATGGAATGGAACGGCAAGGGCCACCCCCGTGGGGCTGTTATTTTACGATAGAGCAGGTACGAGCCCTGGATGCAACGGCTATCGCCTCAGGTTGGGATGCTTTTGAGCTGATGCAGCGTGCAGGGTTGGCTGCTTGGCAATACTTGCGCCGATGCTGGCCCGATGCCCAGCGCATTGCGGTCATGCTGGGCGTGGGTAATAACGCCGGTGATGGCTATGTTCTGGCTCGACATGCAGCCTTGGCGGGTTGCCATGTTGATTTGCTGGCCGCTGTAGAGCAACGGCTCAGTGGAGCTGCCCTGCAGGCCGCTCAGGCCGCTGCCATCTTAGGGGTGGAAGCGAAATTCGGGCATAAGGTTGATGGACGGGCATACGATGTACTGGT
>JABEVH010000066.1 GCA_013043915.1 Pseudomonadales bacterium | reverse complement strand
TGCTCAATTGGTGATTTTGGCGGCAGGGGCAGTGCAAAGTCCCATGCTCCTACAAAAGAGCGGTTTAGGAATGCAGTCGGGTCTGCTTGGCCATAATCTTTTCTTAAATCCATTTATTTCCATGGTTGGTCGTTTTCCGCAAGCAGTTTACGGTTGGCGTGGCGCCTTGACAGGAGTCTATGTTGATCAGTTTCTTGGGCCTCATGATGGGCAGATGTTCATGATGTCAGGCTTGCCTGAACCGGTGCAGCTATTATCAACGGGTGGCTTGGGCGTGGGTAAGTCACACATGCAGTTTATGGGGGACTATCGCTATTATGCCATGCTGCAAGTGTTTGTTCAGGATGAAGGACAAGGGTATGTACACTGGACCGGTGATCCTGTTCTTGGCGCTAAACATATTGAGTGGAACCTAAGTCAAAAAAACTTTGAGGATTTTAAGCAAGGTATTGCCCGAGCTGCTCGCATTTTCTTTGCGGCAGGGGCAGAGGCTGTCTTGTTGCCAACGTTCGACAAGATGGAAGTGACTTCGGTTTTTGAATTGGATAAGTCCTTGGAGAAGGTTGAGTACGCGCCCATGGGTATGTACAGCCTGCGTGTAGCTTCCCTAAATCCACAGGGCACTTGCCGTATGGGTATGGATCCGTTTACATCAGTAGTCAATGATGTATGCGAGTTGCATGACACGCATGGGATTTTTGTGACGGACGCTAGCGTCCTGCCAGAATCGGTCACGGTTAGTCCGAAAATGACGATTGCTGCGGTGGCCAGTTATGTGGCTGATTACATCGTTAAGAACAAAAAAAGTTATTTTTGGTCATAGAGGGGCCAATAGAAGTACTTGTCATCGTCCCCATAAATTCGTTAGTTTGTCAGCTCTTCATTGACGATATTGGGGTGAGATCGTGCATTGTCTTGATGCGGCCTTCCCTGTGCTTAAGGATAGGCTTAAGCGCTGGCCCTTGATAAAGGGCCATACACCGGTACAAAAGATGGGTGGTGCCGCGGGTAGCCTCTGGGTTAAACGCGATGATGAGACGCATGCTGTCTATGGCGGTAACAAAGTTAGAAAACTCGAGCTTATTCTGGGTGCGGCCCGGGATCGAGGCATCAAGCGCATGGTGACGTTTGGGGCTATCGGTACACACCACGGCGTGGCTACCGCCTATTTTGCTCGAGAGGCTGAACACTTGTCCGCTTGACCCCCTGCTGGTGCAATGCTGGTTCGGAACTCACCTAGCAAGGGGAATGCGCGGACAAGTGTTCAGCCGATCTTCAGCCATTAATCAGAGCTGATGCCATTGATCGGTTGCCTTTAGCTTTGCGTAGACTGTGGGCTAGCGCTTAAGGCGATGGGTTTACCAATGTTGATTCGTTAGTACCTGATCAATAGCCTGTTGCGTGATTTCTCCCACCAGAGCGGGGGCGACGCTTCGGCCCTGACTATCCAGAAATAGCAGTGCCGGGGGGCCGGGAAGATTGAAGCGTTGCAGCAAGGCATCACTGCCAGGGCCACTGGCGCTAACATCCAGTCGTATCAGTTTTAAGCCAGTCAGGCGTTGTTGCATAGCCGGGGTATCGAGCACCTCATGCTGAAGATGTTGGCAGCTGATACACCAGCTGGCCCATAAATCCAGCATGACCGGGTGACCTAGAGCCGCATGCAAGGCTTGATCAAGTTCCTGTGGATTATGAACCACGACCATAGACTGCATTGCAGGAGGAGACGATGCCGCATTTGAAGGCAGGCTTGGAGATGTTCCTTCCCACAGGGACTGTGTCATCCAGATGCCGCCTACAAGTATTAATATTAGTCCCAGCGCTTTCAGGGTTCTTGGCCAGCCATAAGCAGCAGGTTCCAATCCTCCGAGTGCCACACCAGAACCTATAGCCAGTGCGCCTGCCAAAAGCCCTGTGATAGGGGCAGGGAGTATTCGAGACAGTAGATACAGCGAGGTTGCCAGCATGGCGACACCGAAGGCGGCCTTGACCCCTTGCATCCAGGCACCTGAACGGGGCAGGATCTGTGCCTGCGTAACACCCAACAGCATCAGGGGGGTTCCTAATCCCAGCCCCAATACAAATAACAGGAGGGTGCCCCACAAGACACTGCCTAAGGAGGATACAAAGATCATGGCTCCTGCCAAGGGGGCAGAGATGCAGGGGGAGACGACGAGTGCCGCTAATCCTCCCATTAAAAAGGTACCCGTCAGGCTACCAGCGCGTTGATGACGACTTAAATTGTCGAGGCGATTGCTAAGTGCACTGGGTAGGCGTAATTCATAAATATCGAACAGGCTAAGTGACAACAGCACAAAGATGATGGCCAGCGTGATGATCCAGAAGGGTTGCTGAAACCAGGCGGCTAAATTGATGCTATGTCCTAGCCAGGCAAACACGCCTCCAAGCAGGGCATAGCTGCTGGCCGTGCCTAGGACATAACTCAACGATAATAAAACGCTATCACGCCGGCGGCGGCTATGCTGTCGGGCGATGATGCCTGACAGGATGGGGATCATGGGCCAGACACAGGGAGTGAGTGCCATGGCCAAACCGCCTAGATAAAAAGGAATCAGTTTCTCCATGCTTCGGGCACTAACAGGAGGGGTTACGGTGCTGTTGACATCGATGTCGCGCGTTTGCGGTGGGTAACAGATGCCTATTTTTTCATTACAACCCTGCCAGCTGAGATGCAGCTTGCCCTGACCCTGCACCGGAAGATCGACATCAACATCGTGGTGATAGACTTGTACCCTGCCAAACTCAGGGTCATCTTTGGTGTCAGGAGGTAGCATGAATTTGGGATTACCTGCACTCAGGCTATGATCGAGAGGCGTGAAGCTCATACGTTTCTGGTACAGATAACAGCCATCGGTGATGTGAAAATGGATAAGCAGATGCCCGGGTTGGGCTGTTGTGGTCACCGTAAAGGCTTGAGCGGCAGTGAGTATAGTTTGGGCGTTGACTGCAGGCAGCGTCAGGATCACGATGCTCAGAGTCCAGACTAGATATCGCAGCAGGCGCATGAATTAACTCCCATCAAACAACGGTGGGCATGTTCCCACAGAGTCTATTCATTTGGCTAGGCAGCGTTTACCGTTTAAGTCGCAGAAAACGAAGTCGTCCCGCATTGAGTACCACCGTTAGCGAGGATGCTGCCATGGCAGCAGCAGCAATCATGGGATTGAGTTGCCATCCGGTCCAGGGGTACAAGGCCCCGGCAGCCAAGGGTATGGCAATAATGTTATAGATGAATGCTGCCAATAGATTTTGGCGGATATTGCGTAGGGTGGCTCGTGAAATGCGTACCGCAAGAAATAGATTGTCGAGATGATCATTGGTCAGGGTAATGCCGCTGGCGGCCATGGCGACATCAGTGCCTCTTCCCAAGGCGATCCCTACGTCGGCTGCAGCTAAGGCAGGTGCATCGTTGATGCCGTCCCCAACCATGCCGACGATTTCTCCACGTAGTTGTTGTTCGTGAATGATTTGCAGTTTTTGTTGCGGCTGCATGCCCCCCCAGTAAGTCTCAATGCCCAGTTCTGCCGCCAAACTCGCGGTAGGGCCTTGATGGTCCCCGCTGAGCAACATGGTTTGTATGCCGAGGTGGCGTAACCGCCCCAAGGCTCTGCGTGCATCAGGGCGAATGGTGTCAGCGATGCCAAAGGCACCCGCCAGTTCTCCATCGACAGCCATCAGCAGAGGGCTGATACCGGCCTGCGTCCAGTGCATGAGCAAGTGCTTAACCGGGTCGAGGATCACCTGTGCATCTTGCAGCATGGCTTCATTGCCGATAATGATCAGATGGCCCTCAACCATGCCTTGTATGCCTTTGCCTGCCACCGACATAAAATGACTGCAGGGTGGCACGGTAACACCCGTCTGTCGGGCTCGACGCAGGATGGCTTGGGCAAAAGCATGTTCTGAGTCGTGTTCAATAGCCGCTGCCCAGGCCAATAGCTGAGGCTCATCATAGCCGTTGCAAATCTCCACATGATTGACTGAGCCGCGACCTTCCGTCAGTGTGCCGGTTTTATCAAAAATCAAGGTAGTAAGGTGACTGGCCATCTGCAAGGCTATCCCATCACGTATCAGGATGCCATGACGAGAGGCTAAGTTGGAGGCCATCATGATCGACATCGGTACAGCGAGCCCAAGAGCACAGGGGCAGGCGATGATCAGAACCGAGACCGTAGCGACCAGAGCATGGGTGAGGTGCGGAGCTGGTCCAAACACAAGCCAAGTGACTAAGGTCAGCAATGCAATAGCTATGACGGAAGGAACAAAGATGGCTGCAATACGATCAACCTGGTTGGCGATGGGAGGGCGGGCATTTTGCGCTTCACGTACCCTACGAATGATTTCAGCAAGTGCCGTTTCCTCACCGATGTGAGATACGCTAACTTCAGCTGATCCGGCCAGATTCTGGCTGCCGGCGTGTAAAATACCGCCTTCCTGTTTTAAGACCGGGCGATATTCTCCGGTTAGCATCGACTCATCGACATGCAGCTGGCCTGTGATCACCTTGCCGTCGACAGGAATACGCTCGCCGGGACGAATTAATAATCGATCACCCGGACGAATGAGACTGATGGCCATAGATTGTTCACCTGTCTCAGTTAGGACCGTGGCTTCATCCGGTTGCAAGGCAATCAGCTCTCGAATGGCTGCTTGGGCATTGCGGCGAGCCTGGGTTTCTAGAAGTGAGCCAAGATTGACCAGGGCAATAATCATGACGGCAGCTTCCAAGTAGACATGCCGGGCATCTGCAGGGAAGTCATCAGTGAAAAGTACAACGGCCAAGGAGTATGAATAGGCGGACAGTGTCCCTAAGCTGATCAAGGTGTCCATGGTGGTGCTGCCCGAGCGCAGGGCTTTCCATGCGCCACGGTAGAAATGCCATCCACCGAGTAACATCACAGCGCCGGTTAGAACTGTCAACAGCAGCCAGTTTAATCGTTCATCATTCCATATCAGGGGGATGGCAGGGTGATGCGGCATACGCAGCATTAAGCCTAAGCCAAATACCAAGCCTAAGGCCGTGCGTGCCAGCTTAGTCAGAAATTCAGTGCGTGCTTCACGTGTTTGCGTGCGCAGTGCTTCGCGCGGATCATGAACTACCCAGGCCTGATACCCTGTTTTCAAGACAGCAGACACCAGGGCAGATTCTTCTGCCTCACCGCGTACTTCGGCGCTACGATCTGCCAAGTTGACTACCGCGTGTTCAACGCCAGGAACGGCAGCCAATGCGCTTTGGACGCGTTGTACGCAGCTTGCGCAGTGCAAGCCGCTCAGGGCTAGATAGGTACGGTGACTCATTGATGATCTCCCGTGTCCGAAATACTCCAATATAATTTAGCATCTATCAAGATGCAGCAAGATATCCTGATCCTGATCAGTATGTGCTTGTTTGACAAGGCTGTGACCGCTAAGATTACACTTTTGAAGTTAACGGAGCAGATTCGATGATCCGAGGCAGTATGGTGGCATTGGTGACGCCTATGCAGGCTGATGGTGGCTTGGATGAGGATGCGTTGCGCCAATTGGTAGCCTGGCATGTTCAGGAGGGTACGGATGCTATCGTGGCTGTGGGTACGACGGGAGAGTCAGCAACGCTCAATGTGGAAGAGCATTTGCATGTCATTGATCTGGTGATCAAAGCCGCTGCAGGCCAGATTAAGGTGATAGCTGGTACCGGAGCAAACAGCACTAGGGAGGCTATAGAGTTGACTGAAGCGGCTTTCAGACTTAACGTCGATGCCTGTTTGCTGGTGACTCCGTATTACAACAAACCTACTCAGGAAGGGTTAGTGCGTCATTATCGCGCCATCGCTGAACGTGTGCCAGTTGCGCAGATTTTGTATAACGTACCTGGTCGTACTGGGGTGGATATGATCAATGAGACGGTCTTGCGCTTAGCGGGGATGCCTCATATTGTCGGCATCAAGGATGCGACGGGTAATATACGTCGAGGTGCTGAGCTTATCCATGCGCTAGCTGGGCGTATGGCCGTTTATTCTGGAGACGATGCCACGGCGGGCGAGCTGATGTTGCAGGGAGCCCAGGGCAATATCTCTGTCACTGCCAATGTGGCGCCACATGCCATGGCTGAATTGTGCAAGGCAGCCATGATAGGTGATGTTAAAGGCGTAGAGCGCTGGGATAGCCCTCTGCGCGCCTTGCATCGGGATTTGTTTGTAGAATCCAATCCGATTCCGGTCAAGTGGGCTCTGCATGCCATGGGTCGTATAGATGAAGGTATTCGGTTGCCTTTGACTTGGTTATCCGAATCAGCACAGTCTGTGGTGGCTTTAGCATTGCAACAGGCGGGTCTTTTGTGAAGCAACGTTTAACATGTTATGTCGTGCTAGGGTTGGCTATACTTCTTCTGGAGGGATGCCATT
>JABEVH010000065.1 GCA_013043915.1 Pseudomonadales bacterium | reverse complement strand
TTTTTTTTTTTTTGAATATTTTTATCATTTAGCTTCTAAACTGTCCAACTTCTGTTAATTCACTAATCCTCCCCATGTCTACCACTGAAAAGATTGTGGTCTATGGAAGATCCCGTAGGGACGGAAAGCGAGGGGATTCTCGCGGTCGTGGGGTTGACCACATGGCGGTATATCTGGCAGCCTTGACGGTCAATAAGGCTCATGAGTCTCCGGCATGGATCACGTCATCATTCAGGAAGTAGGGCTACGCGACGGCCTGCAAAATCAACCGCGCAACATCAGTACAGCGGATAAACTGGCGCTGGCGTGGTCGCTGCTTGATAGTGGTATCAAACAGCTTGAAGTTACCAGTTTTGTCAGCCCCCGTGCTGTTCCCCAGATGTCAGATGCAGCCTTGCTCACAGAATCTTTATTTGCCTACCTTAAGGCTGAACGTCCTGACTTTGATTCCAGTGGCCTGAGCGCCTTGGTTCCCAATCGTCGTGGTTATGATTCCGCCAAGATTTTCCCCTACCAGCAATTAGCGGTTGTCCTTGCAACCACGGATGATTTCAACCAGCGTAATCTGAATATGACGACAGCTTCTGCCCTGACGGTTGTAAAACAGCTCATGGTACAGGCCAAATCTGACGGACTGCGCATGCGTGTCTACTTGTCAGGGGCTATGGGTTGCCCGTACAAGGGGCCTGTCCCTGTCAGCGATGTTCTTATACTGGCTGAGCAACTGCTTACGCTAGGTGCTGATGAACTGGTCATTTCTGACACCACAGGTGCAGGTTGTGCCAAACTGGCCCGTGAATTATTGCGGCCCCTGATTGCCCTCGCTGGCACTGACAGACTTGGCTTGCATTTACATGATACCCGAGGCCAAGCCCTTGCCATTGCCTTAGCAGGCCTGGATTGTGGCATACATCGATTTGATGCCAGTGTTGGTGGGTTAGGTGGTTGTCGTTACGTGACAGAAGCAACCGGCAACGTGGCTACGGAAGATCTGGTTTACCTGTGTGAGCGGGAAGGCTACTCCACCGGCATTGATATCAACAAGCTGCAACAATCCGTAGCTTTTGCCTCAAGCATCACCGGGCAGACCTTAGGGGGCAAAGTCAGCATCTGGCTGCGTAGTCAACAACAGGATTGCGCTTGGTCGTAAGGTAACACTGGCAACTCCATGCGCTCTGGTCTATGTTGGAAGTACACCGTGTTATTGGAGATTAACATGCTACCTCATACCGTCACACTCACTAATCTAGATGCCAAAGCTATTCACCAGCAACTTGAGCAACTGCAGCAAATGCATGATCGCCTCATGCCTGATGACAGTATTGAAGCTCAAACCCTGAATTCGACTCTGAAAATCATGCATGCCTTAGAAGAAGGACTGAGGGCATCAGCGAGGCAGGAGCATTTGCACCATTAAGCATCGTTACACTCTGACATGCACTAGCCTTTGCACTGTTTAGGCCCAACTCCGAGGATACATGTCAGGTTTTAAGCTGGCATGTTGCCTGCATAGGTTTTCCAACTCTCCTAGCGTTAACTGTAGGAGAGTTAGGAGAAGCCATGCCAAAATCGAAAAGCAGTACCGAATGTGTTTTGGGCTTTGATGAAATGTTTGCCGGAAAAGGGCGAATTCGTGCTAGCTATCGTCGCTTTGCTGACTGGTTGCATGCACATTCTGATGATGATATGCGCGCCCGACGAGAGGAGGCAGCCCAACTCTTTCATCGCATGGGAATTACCTTCTCAGTTTATGGCGACAGCACAGGTCGGGAGCGTTTAATCCCCTTTGATACCATACCTCGCATCATAAGCCAGGATGAATGGACTTACCTGGAGCGTGGTCTTAGGCAACGCGCACAAGTATTGAATGCTTTTCTTGACGATATTTATCATGAAAAAAATATTGTTAAAGCTGGCATCCTGCCCGCCAGTACGCTGTTAAACCACCCGCATTATCAACCCTGTATGCAGGGCTTGCACTTGCCTCATAGCGTGCACGCCCATATTGCCGGCATTGATATCGTTCGGCATGGTGATGGCCGCTATTTTGTACTGGAAGATAATCTTCGTACCCCCTCCGGTGTCTCCTATATGCTGGAAAATCGCAAGATGATGATGCGACTATTTCCTGAGCTGTTTATCCATCAACCGATAGCACCCATTCATCATTACCCTGACCTTCTGCACCAAGTGCTTTGTGATGCAGCACCCAATGCCAGTGGAAAACCTACAGTCGTTGTCCTTACACCTGGCAGGTATAACTCCGCCTATTTCGAGCACGCATTTCTGGCCCAGCAGATGGGTGTTGAACTGGTTGAAGGTGCCGATCTTGTGGTACGCGACCATAGAGTCTATATGCGTACGACGGGTGGCTTGGAGAAAGTGGATGTTATTTATCGCCGTATTGATGATGAATACCTTGATCCAACGGTCTTCCGACAGGACTCTATGCTGGGGACCCCCGGTTTGATGAGTACTTACCTTGCTGGTCAGGTAGGCATCGTCAATGCCGTGGGCAATGGCTTTGCTGATGACAAGTCGATTTACCCCTACGTGCCTGAAATGACACGGTTCTATCTTAATGAAGAGCCCTTGCTTAACAATGTGCCTACTTACGCCTGCCGTGATCCTGAAAGTCTGGCCTATACCCTCGATCACCTCGCTGAATTGGTCATCAAAGAAGTCAACGGATCCGGAGGCTATGGGATGTTGGTGGGGCCTAGCGCTTCTTCGCGAGAGCTAGCTGATTTCCGTCACAAACTGGAACTCAATCCTGAAGCCTACATCGCCCAGCCTACCCTTGCACTTTCAACTTGCCCAACTTATGTGGACGAAGGTATTGCTCCCCGACACATCGATCTGCGCCCCTTTGTTCTCTCTGGTGCGGACATTCACATCGTTCCGGGTGGGTTGACACGAGTTGCCCTGCGTGAAGGTTCCCTGGTCGTTAATTCATCGCAAGGGGGTGGCACCAAAGATACCTGGGTATTGGATACGCATTCCACGGAGGGCAGGTGACCATGCTAAGCCGCACAGCAGATTGTATTTACTGGATGTCCCGTCAGATTGAGCGCGCCGAAAATTATGCCCGTCTACTCGATGTTCTGTATCAGATGTCGCTATTACCTGGTGTACTTGACCGTGAAGCCCTAAGAGCGCCCTTAACCATCAGCGGTACAGAAGCCTTGTTTCTTAGCCAGGGAGAACTCCTGACTATCGATAATCTCATGAGATTTTGTACCCTCAACCCACGCAACCCCTCAAGTATCTACAGCTGCCTAAAGACGGCCAGGGAAAATGCTCATGTAGTACGTGGCAGTATTACAGGCGAGATGTGGGAAACCATCAATGCCACCTGGCTTGAACTTCGTGACATGAACCGCGAACGTCAATCTGCCCAGGGTTATCGGCATTTTCTCGACTGGGTGAAAGAGCGCAGTCATTTATTCCGGGGTGTCACCTTTGGCACTATACGCCGCAATCAGGCTTTCAACTTCTCCCGTCTGGGTAGTTTTCTTGAACGTGCTGACAATACCCTTCGCATCCTGCTGGTACAGGCCTCTTCAGTCACTGAAGGCATTTCTTCCTGGGAAATTTTATTACGTTCACTTTCAGCCATGGAAAGCTATCGCGAGATTTATCGTGATCGCATGGTCTATGAGGATGTTGCTGAACTGCTTTTACTCGATGTCAGTTTTCCGCGTTCACTGCATGCCTGTGTGATGGAAGCTAGTCAAACTCTTGAGCTGATCAATGGTCTTGCTGGACTAGATACGCGCCGGATCTGTGCAGAATTACTCGCCAATCTGCGTTACAATCGCATTAGTAATGTTCTAGCTTCTGGCTTGGCGCAAGCGCTTATCAATTATCTGGCCACCTTATCCAGCCTGGGCTCCAGCGTTCAAAGTGCCTATCTGGAGGGAGTCTGATGACCTACTGTGTGGCCGTACGTGTTGAATCCGGCTTGGTCATGGCCTCTGATTCACGCACCCATGCAGGCGTGGACCATATAGCTACGTTTCGCAAGATGACCTCTTTTGCTGCTTCTGACCGGTTACTCATTCTGCTTTCAGCAGGAAACCTTGCTACAACGCAGAGTGTACTATCGCTGTTACAACAGCGCCTGCACAGTCAACATGAGAATCTGAATAACGTTAGCTCCATGTACGATGCAGCATGCCTTATCGGCCAGACTCTCAGAGAAGTCACTGAACGTGACCAAAGCCGCGAGGGAAGAGATGCAGGTGTTGATTTCAGTTGCTCTTTTCTGTTGGGGGGGCAGATCACTGGCGACACGCATCGTCTCTTTAATATCTATCCTCAGGGTAACTTTATTGAAGCTACTGAGGATACGCCCTACCTGCAAATAGGTGAGTCAAAATACGGTAAACCCATACTTGATCGCGTCATTGAACACAACACCGAACTGATGGAAGCAGCCAAGTGTGTCTTGGTGTCCTTTGACTCCACCATACGATCCAACCTTTCAGTCGGATTGCCCGTCGATCTAATGATCCATGTTTCAGGCCGCTTGCAACCGGCACTGCAACACCGTTTTGTTGATGGAGATCTCTATCTGGTCAAATTGCGAGAAGCCTGGTCCCAAGGTTTACGACAGCTTTTTGCAAGCATACCCGATCTTCCTTGGGGACTTTAAGCACACCGCTAAAAACGGTAATCAACACCAGCCATCGCATAGCTCTGACTGTTCTTTAAGTGAACATAGGTAGCATCGAATAACCATTTTCCCGAGGAGGTCATAGGCACTCGCACACCTGCCCCAACAGCCGCGCTATGATCTGATTGCCATGTCTTATTGATCATGGTACCGGTCAGGGCTGTACGCCATGCGGACAGACCCAGCAACCCGTAGAGCGAAAAACTGTCTATCTGAATCTGGGGTTTAGCGAACGCTGATTCCATGGAATAGAGGTGTAAACTTTCATTAACTACACCATTCGTCAGCTTGGCATCACTGCCTCCCGTGGCCAAATGAGCTTCCACACCGAAATACTCATTCAAATCATCGCCAAAACGAGCTACCACCACCCCCATACGCTGACCGCTACTATTGCCGGAGTAGGTATGATCGGTCATCAAACCATAGTTCAACCCCACGTAGGGCTGTTCGGGATCGGCATATACGTCGGCAGCTACTAACGCCGCGCACACGGCCAAGCCCATTACTTTAGGGAACATAGGTGTATCTCCATGCAATATGCTTCAATGATACTAGCCATAAATAAGTTGAAGAGTCAAGCGTATCTCCTTGTTACACAAGAAGTTGCCTGATTTACAAACTCTCTTGGGTGAGTAGCCAGACTTCTACATCACCTGCCCGTAACTGACGACGAATTCCTAAGGTTAAAATATCCAAGGTATTGGCGACACCCACAGGCATTTCCACATAAACTTGCGCCCCTAGGGCAAGCCATTGATATTGTATCAAACTCGCCAGGGTAGCCTGCCAAAGTCCAAGATCAAAGGGTGGATCTACAAAAACCACGTCATAAGTATTCTCATGCCGCGGCTGTTTCAACCAAGTCAGGGCATCAGCCTGTATGATGTCTATCGAGTCGGTAACCAGTTTGTTGGCCTGTGCTTGCAGCATATCAATATTTCTGGCATCGCGCTCAATTAGGGTACACCTTGATGCCCCCCTAGATGCGGCTTCAAATCCCAGAGCACCTGAGCCGGCAAATAGATCCAGAACTCGGGCACCGGGCACATACCCTTGCAGCCAGTTGAACAACGTCTCCCTCACCCGATTAGGTGTAGGACGCAGCCCGGGGCTATCAAGAAACTCAATCCATCGACCGCGCCATCGACCAGAAATAATACGGACCTTATTGCGCTGACGATGCTCAAGGTTGGGGTGGCGTGTCATGCTTGGCTGTCGTCAGACCCACGGTAACGGTGACCCAAGTATCCTGTCGTACATGGCGTTTCATGGCATCCTTGACCTGAGCCAAGGTAACCGCCTCGATAGCATCCGGGTAATGTTCGAGAAAATCAGCAGGCAGATGATAAAAGCCCATCGCAGCGAGATTTCCCAAAATACTGTAGTTGCTCGCCAAACTGAGTGGATAACCTCCCACTACCTGGTCTTTGGTCTCCTGCAATTCTGCTGCCGTTGGGCCTTCTTTCAAGAAAGCATCAATCACGTCGTGCGTTACCTGCAGCGCAGCCTGGGTCTGATCATTGCGCGTTTGCATGGATATCATCCAAGGTCCGGTGGCCTGCATAGGAATAAAATAGCTGGCCACACTGTAGGAATACCCTCGCTTGACTCGGATTTCTCGCGTAAGCCATGAGCTGAAACCGCCTCCACCCAAGATCTCGTTGCCCACAGAAAGCGCATAATAATCAGGATTATCGCGTCGAATTCCCAGACCTCCCATTAAAATATGAGTCTGCTCAGACGGAAACTCTAGATGTACGTTTTCAGCTTTAGCCAAAGGCAGTTGATCAGGTAATGCGGGGGCTGCAACCCCTTCAGGCAACGAAGCCGTGAATGTTTCGCTGATTGATCTTGCCTTGGCCTCATCAATCGCGCCAACCATAACCAAAATGGCATTATGCGCATTGTAGTAACGCCTAAAAAACGCCTCAATATCCGCCGGCTTCATCTGTTGTAAACTGGGTAGGTCACCTTGAGGCAAGGTTGCGTAGGGTGAATGAGCATAAAGCGTGGACCAGAATAATTTGGTAGCCTGTGCACCGGGAGATTGCAGCATCTGCTTGAGACCCACTAATTCCTGGTTACGGACACGCTGAAAATCTTCTTCCCTAAATTTCGGCTGAGTCGCTGCCAGGGTAAACTCCTGCAATACAGCATCCATGTACTGGGGATCGGTTAAGGTACGCAACTCTACCAAAGCCATATCGCGCGCAGAACTGCTACTAAATTGTGCGCCCATGCGCTCAAACGTAGCGGCAATCTCAGCGGCTGTTTGTTT
The DNA here is from genome assembly GCA_013043915.1 of Pseudomonadales bacterium. GTDB lineage: Bacteria > Pseudomonadota > Gammaproteobacteria > Pseudomonadales > Moraxellaceae > JABEVH01. Next base: position 3,493 of record JABEVH010000065.1, on the reverse strand, counting down.
TTCCGTACCTTGGAACATCATATTTGATAATGTATAGGCCAATCCTGGCTGATCAGCATCTCGGGCCGCCCCTGCGTTGAAAACTACACGCATATCCAGCATGGGAACATCATCTGCCCTGACGAACATTACCGATGTTCCCGCTTTGGTTTGCCATCGCCGTATATCGAAGGGCCTTAGATGTGGTCGCATGTTTAGATTATGAGAACTTTCCAGCTGACCTAAGGCTGTGATGGGGCCAACCGACGCAAAATGTTCACCTTCAGCATGGCTTAGCAACGACGCCCAGGTCAGGATGGCTATCATAAAGTATTTCAAGACTTGGGCTCCAATTCACCAACCGTCATACGCTCAGGTACCAGATAGGTGCGCGCCACAGCCTGTACTTGCTCTGGCGTTACCTGATGCAGGTGCTCCATATAAGCATCTCTATCATGCCAAGTCAGCCCTATGGCCTCAAAACCAACTAAGGACTCGGCGATGCCTGATAACGAATCGTGGCTGAAAATATCAGCGGCCTTTAGCTGAGCCATAACTCGCTTCATTTCTTCATCTGAGGGTGGCTTATCCTGTAAGGCTTTTATTTCTTTCATAAAAGCTGTACGTAGGTCTGCCAGCCCATGACCCTGAGCAGGGATACCGCTGAACTCTACCAGCGTATCACCGCGAGCGATTCCGCTGTAACTGACATCCGCTGTTGATGCGATCTGCTGCCCTCGAACCAAATCTTGTTCCATTCTTGAACTATCGCCCTGATCCAGAATGCCCGCCAGCATGGTGAGCGCATAGACATCTTCAAGGTGTCCTGCTGTTCGTAAACCTGGAGCATTAAAGGCCATGAGCAAGGTGGGAACCTGTGTTTTGACATGCAGTTTCAAGCATCGTTGTCCTGGCACTTCTGGCTCGCGAGGCACCACAGCAAACGGCAGTGGATGAGCCTTTAACCCTCCAAAAAAATGCTGGGCCTCAGCCATAACCTGCTTCGTATCTACATCACCCACGATAACCAATACCGCATTATTTGGTGCATACCAACGATGATACCAATCGCGTACATCTTCTATGGTCAAGCCCTGTATATCAGGCATCCAGCCTATCGTGGGGCGACGATAAGGTGAGGCCATGTTGGCTACAGCACTGAAATGCTCACCTGCCAATGCCATGGGGTTATCGTCAATTCGCCAGCGGCGCTCTTCCATGACAACACGATGCTCTTCTTTGAAATCTTCAGCTTTGAGGCTGAGACCTTCCATTCTATCTGCCTCTAGCTCCAAGGCTAAAGGTAATCTATCTGCAGATTCGACTTGGTAATAAGCCGTGAAGTCATCCGTGGTAAAAGCATTCTCTTCGCCACCGTAATGAGCCACGATACGAGAGTACTGCTCGCCAGGCACTTTGGCTGTTCCTTTGAACATCATATGTTCAAGCATATGTGCCAGCCCGGTCTTACCGTCTTTTTCATCTACAGCGCCAACACGGTAAGCAACTTCCACGACGACGACAGGAGACCTGTGATCCTCGCGCACGACCACCCTCAGGCCATTATCCAGCGTCATGTCCGCCGTAGCCGCCTCAACATTACTTGCCAACCAGCAATATGCCGCCCCAAATATCAGTCCGCTTATCTTTCTCATCATCGAAGCTGTGGCCCTCGCATCAGGAGTGGTAGCATAGCCCAATAGCCGGCATATCGGCAGTGGCGTATTGTTAATGTCTTGTTTCATGGCAGGAGCTTTCGAAGATCATGTCAGATAGCGATCAGGGTAACTCCAGTTCACGCTGGGGACAGCGTATGAAGTCCTGGTTCACCGGTAACGACGATCTACTCGATACCCATGATCCTATACCGTCTCTTCCCGCCAAGGAAAATCCTATTCCTGCAGCAACGCAACCAGAACTGGGCGTTGCACCTCGAACAGATAGTTTTTTTGACCGGATGAAATCCGGTCTCAGCCGCACACGCGAGAGCCTGGCTTCAGGTCTTGCCACGGTACTGATAGGTGGCAAGGAGATTGACGATGAACTCATGGAAGATATCGAAACGCAGCTTATTGCTGCCGATATAGGTATTGAAGCCACGCACAAAGTTATTCAAGCCCTGACCGAACGTGTTTCTCGTCAGGAGTTAACGCATTCCCATGCCTTATACAAAGCCCTGCGTGAAGAACTCAGCAAACTGTTGGAGCCTCGTGTACTGCCTCTGAAGATAGACCTGCAGTTCAAGCCTTTTGTCATCCTGGTGGTTGGCGTAAACGGCGTGGGTAAAACCACCACGATCGGCAAGATGGCGAAATATTTTCAAAATCAGAATCTTTCCGTCATGTTAGCGGCGGGTGATACCTTTCGCGCAGCAGCTGTCGAGCAGCTGACGATTTGGGGGGAACGTAATCAGGTTCCTGTTGTTGCGCAAGGCAGTGGAGCTGATTCAGCTTCAGTTATTTTTGATGCCATGGCTAGTGCCCGCGCGAAAGGCATTGATGTCTTGATTGCCGATACGGCGGGTCGCTTGCATAACAAGGGGCATCTCATGGAAGAGCTGCGCAAGGTGGTCAGGGTCATGAAAAAGCAAGATCCCCAGGCACCGCATGAAGTCATGCTGGTTGTGGATGCGGGTACTGGGCAAAATGCACTCAATCAGGTACAGGACTTTAACCTTGCCATCCCCTTGACTGGACTGACCGTCACCAAACTCGATGGCACGGCCAAGGGCGGCGTGTTGTTCAATCTGGCAACGCGCTGGTCCATTCCCATACGTTACATCGGTGTGGGTGAACAAATTGAAGATTTACGTCCTTTCAAGGCACGTGATTTTGTCGATGCGCTCTTTCAGGAGGAATGAGTTGATGATTTCTTTTGAAGGGGTAGGCAAACGTTACGACAATGGTTTCCAGGCCCTGCAGGATGTCAATTTTGAAGTCGACAGCGGCGAAATGGTCTTTCTGACTGGACATTCAGGGGCTGGCAAATCAACCCTGTTAAGGCTGATCATGCTCATTGAGCGCGCCAGCCAAGGTAAAATTGTAGTCAATGATCAGGATTTTTCCCGGCTACGTGGCAGCCAGATTGCAGCCATCCGGCGCCAGATAGGCATGGTTTTTCAGGACCACAATCTACTGCGCGACAGAACAGTGGCTGATAATGTGGCTTTGCCGTTGATTATCGCCGGCCTTCCTCATGTTGAAATTCATCAACGTGTGCATGCTGCCTTAGACTGGATGGGATTAGGCAATAAAGCTGGCAGCTTGCCCATCACGCTCTCTGGTGGTGAGCAGCAGCGTGTTGGGATTGCTCGTGCCATCGTCAATAAACCCCGCCTTTTGTTGGCCGATGAACCTACGGGAAATCTGGACCCTGATTTGGCTCACGAAATCATGGGCCTTTTTGATACGTTAAGCCAGGCAGGCATGACCGTTTTGGTAGCCACCCACGACTTGCCTCTGGTCGCCCGTTATCGGCACCGGCTGCTTAGCCTGCGACAGGGGCACTTAACAGG
>JABEVH010000064.1 GCA_013043915.1 Pseudomonadales bacterium | reverse complement strand
TTAGTAGACTGCCCGATGCGACGGCTGCCCCAGAGGCTTGGTACCACGGACATCGAGTCCTGGTGACAGGCCATGACGGCCACTGGCAAGCTGTTGTAGGCATTCCGCTGACACAAACTGCCGGCGATGATACTCTGCACGTCACAGGCCTTGCTGACAACCTACACTTCACTGTCGCCCATCGTGATTATCCCGAACAGCATATCGTGCTAACCAATCCCCATCAGGTCAATCCCAGCTCAGATGAACTATCCCGCATACATGGCGAGCTCAAGCAAGAACTGGAGGACTTTGCGACCTTTGATGGGAGCGTTGACCCACATGCCCTGAGTCTTAGCCAACTACCGGTTACAAGCCATCAGGTACTGAGCGCTTTTGGGCTGAAACGCTTTTTCAACGGCGAACCCCGTGCCCCGCACTCAGGCCTCGATCTCAAAGCAGCAGAAGGAGCGCCCGTAACGGCTCCTGCCGCTGGCCGTGTATTGATGACACAAAATCTCTTCTTCAATGGCAATACGGTCATGCTGGATGAAGGCCAAGGATTAGTCAGCATGTACTGCCACTTAAGCCAGATTGCTGTCCACGAAGGACAACAAATCAAACCCGGGGAACTGTTGGGCTATGTCGGACATACCGGGCGGGCAACAGGTCCGCATTTGCACTGGTCAGTCAGTTTAAACGGGGTTCGTATCGACCCACGCTTGCTACTAACACCAGAACTGAACGCCATCCTTTTACCTCACTGAAAACCTACAAGGAACTGTATCCACCCAGCAACAAAACCAAAAATACCACCAAGAACCACGATAATCCATTCATCTTCCTGAAAAGCAGGTCGCAATAAATCCTGAAATTCAGCGGGTGTCATGGCTTTCATACGCACGGAAAATATACGAGCGATCACCGCAGCGCGGTCTTTGTTAAACGCAGGGTCTTGCAAGGGTTCTAAAGATTTCTTGGTAGCCATGTCAACGACCGTACGCTTTAAGTCAGCATAGCCTTGCGGCCCTACCGTCAACTGTATGGCCGTACGAACCACACCACCATCAAGCAATGGAGAAAGATGACGTTTAATCATAGCGCGTGTTCTATCAGAACGTTTGCCCGTCATCATTTCAGTCATGATATGACCGATGGTCATCATCTCTTGCGTGGATAATTGCGAAAACTTCTCAGCCACATCATCCTGTCGCTTCAGAAACACACCCTGAAACTTCCAAGGACCTATATAAACCGGATTGAGTGGCCTGAATACCATATTAATCGCCACCCAGTTCGTCATATAGCCTAGGGCTGCGCCGTACAGGGGAAGGCCCCAGTGGTAGGGCCAGAAATTCCAGCACACCATCTGAACCGTACCAAATATCAAACCGATCCACATTGAGGAATTGACAACAAAAGCAATTTCGTGACTACCAACTTCCTGAAACGTCCTGACCATCAATCCCTTATCAGCTTCAAGGCGACTAACCACCATATGCTTGAGATCCATCAGGTCTTCAATATTCTCGCTCATATCCCTAACGAGTTTATCCATGACCTCCGGTAACTGACGACGAACACGCGCATAAACGCGCTTTTTGATCGCATTGGGCAAATTTTCCCAGAGCACATGATTTTTATCATTCATGATCTCATCGATAAAATCTTCGACATTATTCAGCAACTCATTGCTGATATGCTGGGCAATAACCTGAGGTTCCATTTCCCGAAACACCTCATCGAGGGTTCCAAGCTTAGCCAGGGTATTATCCACGGTAATTGCAGCCATTTTAGCGGCCTTGCGCGGAACGATCCCTTGCCAGCCTATCCATGGCTTCCAAATGCCCACGAACTCCAAGGGATAGAAAACCATCTTCATGGCAAACCAGACATGAACCCACGTGACTATCGCCGCCACAAACGGAATACTGATAAATGCCCAGAATTCATGCTGATGATGGAGATAAATACTGTGCCCCATCGCAAAAAGGCTATCCCACATAATGTCTCAATCGTTGTAGGTGCAGACTACTCAGGATGCCTGTCTATTCCCTGACACCCCCCGAATAACTTTAAATAATATCAGCTTTTCATGGGCTTAGTCGGATTATTTTAAACTGAAATCCAGCTGACCCACCTTGCTTTAGATCATCTGCCCTTGACAAATCTTAGCAGCCTCCTGCGTTTTGTGACCTGTCGTTGTGTTAACACCTGAGGTTTATCCTTAAATGGGTTTTCCCCCGACCGAAATTCCATACGAATCGGCGTTCCCTCCAAACGTAATTCGCGCCGAAAGACATTCTCCAGATAGCGTCGGTACGGAGCCGGGATATGCTGTGTCTGATTGCCGTGAAAAATAAACGTGGGCGGAAAATTACCTCCCATGTGCCCATAACGCAGCTTGATGCGGCGTCCATGCACTAACGGGGGCTGATGCGCCTCCATAGCATCTTCAACCAACCGCGTAACTTCAGCTGCCGTCACACGACGACTGGCAGCATCATAAGCTCTATGCACGGAGGGATAAAGCTCGCCTACCCCAGTCCCATGCCGAGCTGAAATGAAATGCACTCGCACATAATCGACAAAACCTAGGCGTCGATCCAGTTCCTGGCGAACGATTTGCTTGTCATAATCACTCATGCCATCCCATTTGTTGATGGCAAGTACCAAGGCTCTCCCTGCTTCCAGAGCATACCCAAGCAGATGAAGATCCTGATCAACTATTCCTTCCCGCGCATCCAGCACGGCAACCACCACATGGGCATCCTTGATAGCCTGCAGAGTCTTGATGACAGAAAACTTTTCAACAACCTCATCAACCTTGCCGCGCCGACGCACCCCTGCCGTATCGATCAAGGTATAAGGTTTGCCATGACGCTCATAAGGAATATAGATACTATCGCGCGTAGTTCCAGGCATATCAAAAACAACCACACGGTCCTCACCCAACATCCGGTTAACCAGCGTGGACTTTCCTACATTGGGCCTCCCCACCACAGCGATGCGTATACCATGATCCTGTTCTGAGGAAGGCTCCGTTTCAGGAACATCAGCCAGAACCTGACTAATCAGATGAAGGACACCGCGACCATGACTGGCAGCTATGGCATACATCTCACGGAATCCCAACCCGAAAAAATCAGCCATTCCGGTATCTTCATCCATGCCATCCACTTTATTAACCACCAGAATGACCCGCTTCTCCAGGGATCGTACTTCTTTAGCCAAAGCCTGATCTGCAGAGGTCATCCCTGACCGAGCATCAACCATAAAAAACAAGATATCGGCTTCAGTCATCGCTGCACGCGACTGTTCTGCCATACCAACTTCGATACCAGCCTCTCCCTCTCCTAACCCACCGGTATCAATGACGATAAAACTTCTGCCTTCTACCCGTGCATCTCCATACTTTCTATCCCGGGTCAAGCCAGGAAAATCAGCCACCAGAGCATCACGAGTGCGTGTCAGCTGGTTAAACAGGGTTGATTTACCTACATTGGGTCTTCCTATCAGGGCTATTACAGGCCGCATGAATTCACCTTGATTTCTGGAGGGTCAGACCAATTACACGGCCTGCCTCACTTTGCAGGTAGATATCGCTACCATCGACAACCGGAGGTGATTGAAAACCATCTGTCCTGTAAAAATGATAACGTCCTACCCAATGTCCATCCAGAGCAGAGGCCACATGCACCCATCCCTGAAAATCAGCGACGAGCAGCATGCCATTGATCTGGATGGGGGCAGTTAAGCGACGACCACGCAAGTCCGACTGTTTCCAAACTGATTTACCTGTGGAGACATCAACAGCTTCAATGACGCTGTCTTCTTCCACAACAAATACATTGCCGATACCCAGGGCAACACCTTGCCAGGAAGACAAGCGATAGTCCCAACGATGACGACCATTATCGGGGTCAATCGCGGCCAGTCCACCATGATAGCTGACCGCATAAAGTGTGTCGGCATCAGCACCCAGGTCTCCATCGACATCATTCATACGTTCAAGTTCAGTACGCCCCTGGGAATCGATGACATGGGTATCCCATAAAGGGTCGCCTGATTTGGCATTGAAAGCAAGTAGCCGCCCATCACCCGTCCCCATCACCAAGGTCCCATCTACCAATAATGGCTTGGCCATACCGTGCAAAGACAAGGACGGCACCGAGGAGTCCACACTCCAGCGTATTTTCCCCGTCAAGCGATCCAAGGCATACAGACGGCCATCATTACATGAAACATATATAGTTTCTGCTGCCACCAGAGGTTCAGCCATAGGGGCACTGGCCAGAGAGGCCGTCCAAAGGGCATGACCATCCTTGCTAGCATAAGCAAGCAGTCGTCCATCCATGGTCCCTATTAACACCACACCATAAGCAGATTCAACGCCTACGCTCAATAAGGCATGGCTATGCACCCGCCATTGCCGATGCCCTGTGCCCCTGTCATGTGCCTCCAGAGTCCCATTGCTGGAAGCAACAAAAATCTGGGAAGCACTAACCGCCGGGCGCAACAAAAGAAAGCGGCCATGATTACCATCGCCAATACGAAATGACCATATCTTATGAATTGTCACCGACGACTTACCCATTTTGGGCAAAGGATTGGGCTTGATTTCCTTGGGCTTATCCGAGCTGCAAGCAGCAAGAAGTAAAGCACCTACCCCCATCGCCAGTAATGCCAGGTGTTTAAACCTCACGAAGCAGGCACTCCCTGAGCTGGAACATCCTGGGGCTTGATACCCAAGTCAGCCATCTTCATATTGAGTAAAGGTCGAGGGGGCTGTTTGGCTGCCACCAGAGCATCTTTCGCTGCCTGATAAGCGGCATGCGCTTTGGCCAGATTTTGTGCCTGCACCCAGGCGTCACCTTGCAATTCAAGAGAAGATGCCTGATAAGCGGGTTCAGTCACGGCCTGAGCCTGTTTAATCGCTGCATCAGGTTGCCCTTGCGCCAACAGCACTTGAGCCAGTCGCAGATGTGTCAGCGCCGCCATGTCAGCATTAGGGGTATGCGCAAGCACATCATTGAGCTGCTTTGCTGCTTCGTTAAGATCGCCATGATCAACGGCCTTACGAGCCAACATCCACCGGGCGAGATTAGCGTAGCCACTATTGGGCTGGCTAGCGATGAGTTTATGAGCATCAGATTGCAAAGCTGTATTGTGCGCTGCATCACCCGCCTGATCCTGCTCGTAATCCATCATGACCTGCTGAAAATGCATGGCTCCTTCTTCCTGATTCTTACGCTGGTGAACTTGCCAGAATCGCCATCCAGCAAATGCCACGGAAGCCAGCAGCAACAGAGACAGGATGACATTGCCATAATCTTCCCAAAATGCTTTGAGGGACGCGATCTGTTCTTCTTCTGAATAATGACTCACGGCACTGCAACTCCTTCAGTAGATTGTAATATTTCACCCATCATAGGGTAAAATGGGTTTGTAGCCACACGACTGCTTCTTGTTGACTCATGACTTCCTGATCTCGCTCTTCTCTTAACCACTTGATCGTTACGCGGCCTGAAGTGATTTCGTCCTCGCCAAGGATCAAAGCAAATCTAGCTCCACTCTTGTCAGCTCGTCGAAACTGGCTCTTAAATCCCCCTCCCCCCATATGCACCAGTACTCGCAAACCCGACAAACCATCTCGGATTTTTTCAGCCAGAATCAAAGCAGCTCCTGAAAATCCATCACCCTGCCCCAACACCATGACATCTGCTTGCCTGACATGATGTTGTTGTGGCTCAGCAACTTCCTGACATAGCAAAATCAGCCGCTCCAGCCCTATAGCCATGCCCACGGCAGGAGTCGAACTACCACCCAGCTGGGCAACCAGGCCATCATAGCGACCACCTGCACATACGGTACCTTGGGCTCCCAGTGCGGTAGTCACCCACTCAAAAACAGCACGATTGTAGTAGTCCAAGCCTCGCACCAATCGCGGGTTGACACGATAAACTACGCCGGCCTTATCCAGAAGTGCCCGCAAGGTAGCAAAATGTTCAGCTGAGGCATCATCCAGGTAATCGGTAAGCATGGGAGCTCGTTCCAATACCCCCTGTGTCGCCGGATGTTTACTGTCCAGAACACGCAGCGGATTGCTATCCAAACGCCGTTGACTATCCTCATCCAGCACGGAACGATGTATTTGCAGGTAATCAACCAGGGCTTGACGGTACCTGGCACGGGCATCCTTATCTCCCAAGCTGTTGATTTCCAGATAGACGTGATCGGCAATACCTAGTGCCTGCCAGAGGCGGGCGCTCAATATGATCAACTC
>JABEVH010000006.1 GCA_013043915.1 Pseudomonadales bacterium | reverse complement strand
GCCCTCTTGTCAGCAACAGCACTTTTCGGCCCAAAAGATCTAGCCCCTGAATGCCGGTTGTACCCTCATAGAGCGTGGCAATACGGGCATCTCTAGCGATTTGTTCCATGCCGTGTTCTTGAATATAACCATGCCCGCCAAAAACCTGCATGCCCAAATTGGCTGCCTCAAGGCCCATTTCAGTGAGAAAACCCTTGAGGATAGGGGTTAGAAACCCCAGTTTGTCATCCCAGTGCTGATAGGTTTTCTGGTCGCCATTGAGCATGCCAGCCACCATTCGATCGGCATACTGGGCAGCGAAGTAAATCATGGCACGTCCGCCCTCAGCGATGCACTTTTGCGTTAACAGCATACGTCGGACATCCGGATGCCAGATCAGGGCATCAGCGCTCTTCTCTGGTTCCTTTTTCCCTGAGAGGGAACGCATGGATCGTCGTTCTTTGGCATAGGGCAAAGAACCCTGGTAACTGAGTTCAGCATGAGCAACGCCTTGTACGGCGGTACCGATTCTTGCCGTATTCATAAAGGTGAACATGGCTTCCAGCCCAGCATTAGGTTGGGCAATCAGGTATCCTTCAGCTCCATCAAAATTTAGAACACAAGTAGCCGAGGCGCGTATACCCATTTTGTGTTCGATGGAACCAGCACTAACCTGATTTCGCTCGCCCAGGCTGCCATCAGCACGGACCTTGAACTTGGGTACCAGGAACAGGGAAATTCCGCGTGTTCCAGCGGGGGCATCAGGCAGCCGGGCCAGTACTATGTGAATGATGTTCTCGGTCAGGTCATGTTCACCTGCCGAAATGAATATTTTTGTCCCCGTGAGGAGATAGGATCCATCGACCTGAGGTTCAGCGCGTGTACGTACCTGGCCTAGGTCAGTGCCACACTGCGGTTCAGTCAGGCACATGGTTCCACTCCAAATTCCACTGACCAACGGTGGCATATAAAGAGCCTTCTGCGCTTCGCTGGCATGTTGCATCAGGGTGTTCATGCATCCCAACGAAAGACCAGGGTACATGGAAAATGACCAGTTGGCTGTACCCATCATCTCTGCCTTGATGAGGCCCAAGGACATGGGCAGGCCTTGGCCACCAAAAGATTCAGGGTGCGACAAGCCCTGCCAGCCTCCGTCGATGTAGGCTTGATAAGCGGCTTTGAAGCCTTGCGGCGTACGTACTTCACCTTGATCAAAGTGACAGCCTTCTAAGTCGCCAGATAGATTAAGAGGCGATAGAACTTCTTCACAGAAACGGGCGCATTCACCCAGAATGGCTTCCACCATATCCGGTGAGGCTTCCTCGCCACCAGGCAAGGTGCGGTAGTGACCGGGAAAATCGAAAACCTCATTCATCAAAAAGCGCATATCACGCAAAGGAGCTTTGTACTGCGGCATGGTGATTATCCTAAAGTTGCTGTTGGTTGCATCCTAGGGGTGAGCGTACTGTATGACCATGGCCTGTAAGCCACAGGGTGCTGTCACCCGGGCAGCTGATCCATGCTAAACTCCCTAGCGATTTAAGATAGGGTTATAACAAGAACAGGGCTCACTCCGGAGGAGCCAGGGAGGGAATGTTGGCCAGATTAAGGGCGGGAAGGCAGTGGTTGAGGGTCATGGTGCCCTGTTTGTTGATGGTTGGGGCCTTGGGGGGGTGTTCATCATTGGGTTTTGGCCATAAGCCTTTGGATGAGTTAAAGACCCGTTATGAAACCAAAGAGTCGCGCTATGTGGACATTGATGGTACCCAAGTGCATTACCGCATCGAGGGGAATCCCGATGGACCGACCATTATTCTCATTCATGCCGTGCTGGCTTCCATGCAAACTTGGGATGGTTGGGTCAATAACCTTAAAGACAACTATCGTATAGTACGCTTGGATATGCCTGGTTGCGGCTTGACAGGGCCTTTTGTTAACAGTGATGATTATTCGCCCGAGGCGCTGGAGTCATTCTTTAATGACTTCGTCAATAAACTGGGATTGGATCATTTTTATCTGGCAGGAAATTCCCAGGGTGCCATGGTGGCCTGGATGTATGCTTTGGATCATCCTGATCATGTGGATAAAATGGTGTTGATACAGCCTATTGGGTATCCGCAGCAATTGCCCCCCATTATCAATTTTATGACCACTCCGGTGATTCGCGACTTTGCCTACATAGCCGCCCCGAAATTTCTGGTGACGAAAGTGGCTCGGGAGGTTTATGCCGATCCTGATCGTTTGAATGACCGTATCATTGAGCGCTATTTTGATCTTGAGCAGCGCAAGGGCAATCGTATTGCCATGCTTAAGACTCTGATTGAGTTGCGCAAAATCGCGCGCACTGACCGCTATGCCAAGATGATTCCGAATATCAAGACCGCGACGTTGATCGAATGGGGAGAGCGGGATAAGTTCCTGCCTAAGCAGGTATTGATCGATTGGCACAGGGATCTACCCAAGGCACCTATCGTCATTTACCCCTGGGGAGGTCATGTGACCATGGAAGAAGTGCCTATGCAGACCTCTCGCGATGCAGACCGTTTCTTCCAAGGCTTGCCCGTGAAGAGCAATATGTGGATTGAGAAGACACTTATTGAAGATGCGGATTAGTTGTTTAAGTTTAGGAGATATTCGCTCACCGCGGCCAAGTCATCAAAGACCTGGATACCGGTGAGCTGATCCTCTGAAAGTAATTTGTCGCGGGTCGTGCGACCTTTGCCGGTCAGTACCAGTAGAGGTGTCATGCCGTGGCTTTGGCCCGCTTGCAGGTCACGCAGAGTATCACCGACCATGGGGCAACCGGCAAGGCTGCCGTGCAATGCGCTGATCTTGTCGAGTAGCCCTGGTTGTGGCTTGCGGCAGGAACATGCTTCATCGGGCGTATGTGGACACCATACAATCTCAGAAATTTGACCGGATTCAGCATGCACAAGATCGCGTAGCTTCTGGTGCATGGCCATGAGTTCATCAGCGCTGAAATAACCTCGCCCCACCCCCGATTGATTGGTGGCCACACAAACGATCCAGCCTGCCCGCGAGAGGCGGGCTATGGCCGAGATAGAGCCTTGAATGGGCTGCCATTGCTCCAAGCTGCGCACATAATCATCGCGGTCTTCGTTGATGACACCATCCCGGTCCAGAACAATAAGTTTCTTCATCAGTTGATATCTGCAGGCAGATTAAGTTCACGAAAGTCAGCAACGGTCTTGAAGGCACGGTGCAGATCCGACTACAGTTGCAGCCGG
>JABEVH010000063.1 GCA_013043915.1 Pseudomonadales bacterium | reverse complement strand
CCCTTGCGTTCCAGACGTTTGGTTTCGATTTCAATCGCAGATTTTATGGCACCCATCACAGTTCGAGGCAGGAACTTCCAGAAACTCTCACCCATCCGGCTAGAAGCGGGGTCTTCAGGTGTCGCCACGCGTTTATGATGTCCGAAGTTATGTTCAACAGCAAAATGAGTGTAGAACGTAGGCGCTAAAGCTAACATGGCACTGATACGGTTATGTTTTTCATGCTTATGGCCGAGCTCATGGCCTGTGACAATAGCAATGCCGTTAAGCGCTCCCACCGTCACGGTAATGCCCAGCCGGTCAGCCATGGGGACGTTGTCACGGGTTGCCAGCCATGCCCCCAGTATCGTCATGACATATTGCGAGGGGATAAAGGCTTTAGTAATCAGATTATAGTATTTGTCATTTTCCAGATCGTTGATGGCTTCATCGGGAGGATTACTGGTATCTTCACCGATCCAGCGATCTAGGGCAGGAATCACCCCGTGTACCAGGACCGGTCCCGTCCACGCTAACGCACGAAGTTTTTTGGGGGCTATAGCGTAGGCGGTCAAAGCAGCCACACCGATCACGGGCAGAGCAGGACTGAGTAGCCACTTATAACGCTTGGGATCTTTCCATGCTGATTTTTTACTGGCCTTGACGGCTTCTTGTACTGTTGCTTCAGGAATCTGACTGCCCATAATCATGACCTCACCTAAGGGTTCAAAGAGGGGAGATGCGGTGCTGACCGTTTCTCATAAGAGCCATGCTACGCCTTAGCTATACTTTCAGGCAGGTTCATAGTTGACAGTCAGGGGTCATTTTTTGACAATGTGACAGAACCCGTACGGAAAGTGCATATGCCTGAAACTGAAATCACACTGCCTGGCTACTACGTGCGCCAGATTGTTGAGCAAGTGGCGACTATGGGTGCAGACGTAGATAGCTGGTTGAAGGCTTCCGGCCTGGACAGGCATGTGCTTGATGAGTCTACACTGCACCTCGATTTTACCTTGTTTCGCCAACTAGTTTTACATGCCCTTCAGTTGACGCAAGAACCAGCATTGGGTTTGCTGGTCGGCTCAGGCTTGCTGGTCAACACACATGGCATACTCGGGTATGCAGCCATGAACAGTGGCTCCATCCGCCAGGTCATAGAGCTTTTTGAACGTTTTATATCCTTGCGTACCACTCTAGTTTCCATCACCCATGATACCCAAGGCGCTTCCTTGCGGGTGCTTTTTAAAGAACCCTTGCCGCTCGGTGATATTCGTCGTCCGATACTCGAGGCTGTCGTTTTAGCGATCAAGCATGTGCTCGATTTTATCACCCTGGGCACATGCCAGGTCCAAAAGGTAGCCTTTTCATTTGCTGCCGATGATACCAGGCTGGCACGTGATTTGTTCCGCTGTGATGTCGCCTATGCACAAACCTGGACCGGATTTATGTTGCCTCTGGATGTGCTGGATCAACCTCTTAAAATGGCTGACCCGGCAACGTTCCAGGATGCTGCCTTGATCTGCCAGCGTGAGCTGGACAAGCGTCACCACCAAGAGTTCTTATCCTCGCGGTTACGACAGTGGCTTATTGAGCAACAAAGTAGTTTTCCCTCCTTGCAGGTGGCAGCTCGATGGTTCCATTTATCTCCGCGCACCTTGCACCGACGCTTGAGCGAAGAGGGCACCTCGTTTCATAAAGTGCTGGATGATGTTCGTCACACGCTAGCGATAGAGCATCTGAAATCAGGTCGTCTGGCCATTCAGGAGATAGCCTATACCTTAGGTTATACCGATATGGCCAATTTCAGGAGGGCTTTTAAGCGCTGGGAGTCCATGCCGCCTTCGGAGTTTCAGACCAGGCATCACCACGTCATGCCTGCGTTACATGGGTTGTGAGTGTCGCTATGGCCTGTGCAATTTCTAGGTAGGCATCTTCTTGGACAAAATGTTTGCCACGTACCTTGGTATAGCTGTCCAGATCCAACGCCTTTAATAGAGAAGGTGCGTACGTGGTATCACGTAGCATAGGATCATCTTGCCCCCAAATGACCTGGGCAGGAAACTGGCGGGCTGAGAGTGCTGATTTAATGCCAGCCTCGAAACGAGGGGTGCGCTCAAAGTTTTTCATGATTTGCAGGAATGCCTGACCTCCATCTTGTCCTAGCAACAGTTCGGCATAGGCTCCTGCTTCCTCAAGCGATACTTTATGCATGCCCTGCATGCGCATAAGTACAAAAAACAGAGGAGTCTTGGCCGATTGCAACCAAAGTCTTCCTGCCACCGGCCAGGCAAAGGGCTCCATGCTCCAGGAGCGATGAAACTCGCTCACATCAATCATGGTATTTAAGACGGTTAACGACAAAATACGTTCAGGTATACGGCGAATGACGTCAAAACCTATGGGGCCGCCGATATCATGGACCACCAGATGAAATCGATCAATTCCCGCTGCATTGAGTGCCTGAACATACCATTGTGCCAAGCCGCTCCAACTGTAGTCAAAATTAAGCGGTCTGTCTGCCAGACCTAAGCCCGGCAGATCCAGGGTGATGCCCTGTAATCCCAATATCGCCAGCTCAGGTAGCACCTTACGGTACAAAAAGCCTGAGGAAGGGACGCCATGAACGCAAACAACAGCTTCGCCCTGACCCATATTCCATATCCAGGTGTTGGCACCTTCAACCCTTAACTCGCGTCCATGGACGCGCCATTGATTAACAAGTTGATTGCCTGACATCACACCTCCTGAATTCATGCACTTAAAGGTAGCAGATATCAAGGAGCATACCGTTCAACTTTGTCCTAATAGTTTTGACTTAAGTGTAAGAATGTGGGGAAGAGCTTCGACCAAGGTAGTGAGTATCTAATGAAAGCTCCCGCAGCTAAACGCCCAAAAGCGTTGTAGCTGGGTTTTCT
>JABEVH010000062.1 GCA_013043915.1 Pseudomonadales bacterium | reverse complement strand
TTTTTCAATAGCCATCATGGTTTGCTGCACGGTCACCTGTTGACTAGGGCGATGTTTGAGCGCGATAGCCCACAAGCCTTCACCCTGGCGAGGACGATAATGCCCAGGCCTTGATGTTTCCGATGTAGCCTGTCGCTTGGAAGACCGCGGCGCCGGGGTGGAAGCGGAAGAAGTCACAGGCGCTGGTGCAGCTTCTGTTGAAGTTGTCTCGGCAGGAGCTGCCGCCGACAACACTACCGGAGCCGTCACAGCAGGCTGCATCACCGGAGTCGCCGACACCTGACCCGAAGGCAGATCCAGCAAGGCCACGAACTCACGCATGCTGGTATTGCCCGGCCAACTGACACGCAGTACAAAATCCAGATCCGGCTCAGTCACCGGTTGCTCAGAAGTCACCCGGATAATAGCTGTCCCGTCCGACTTTTTAATCACGGCAAAATGGAGATCCGTGAGCTGAGTGGTTCGCTCAACCCCCATTTGTTTAAATTCATCCTGTGTCGCCAGGTCCACCCTGATCTCATCAGCACCTAGATCACCGACATCAGTGAGTAATACCTCGCCAAAATAAGGCTGATTCAATGCCGATTTGGTTTTGATATCACCTATGGCAAGGGCATGCGCGAGGCCCGGCAGGAGTACGCCTGCACTGAGAAGGGCAACCGCTAACTTACGCAGGACCATGGTCTCTTCCTTTGTTCAATTTTTTTCATGACCGGCTCTTGCTCGTCCATAAAAACACAGTTTTTTTAGACGAAGCAAGATACCAGAATCCCACCACCAACGTTCATCCTAGAATTAGTATCACAAGATGGACGTAACTATCAATAATTAAAGCGCTTTTTCCAGCTTTTGCAGCACCTCAACAAGATTTTTTGCAATACTGAAGCGCAAATTGTCGACATTTACCCGCAAACACAGCGTATTTTCCGTTGCACCGGCTTGAATATCAGCATGAATATTAGGTTCCTGCTCATCTTCACGAGCCAACATCTCAACCGGCCCTCCAGGCACTTCATCCAGATTATACCCTGCATGCAACAAAAGATCTTTCAGCATAGCCGGGCTTACTGCAGTTGCAAAACTCAAATGTAAGTACTGAACCAGACCATAAAATACGGGAACTTGCAGCCGTATCCAGTCCAGCTGCAGTGCCTGACTGTCCAGGCACTGCCTCAATGCATCAAGAGACTTCTGGATCTCCTCAGCTAGCAAGGGCCAATGATTAAATGCCATCTGTAGGGGAAAGGTCTCATGCTGCTTCCCCCTACCGTTGAGCATATCAACCACTTCTCGCACCAATCCTGACACAGCCTGATTTCCACGCATGGAAACAGGTTCCAGGGACACTAGCTGCACCGCCTTCAACCCCATAGCCAGCATAGGGCGCAGTACACGCGCCGCCAGATCAACTTCCGGAGCAATTAACTCATACACCTGAGGATGAACCCATCGAGCACCGCCTTCCGGCACCAGCACAGGCTGACCCTGAGACAAACGTGGCAGGATCTCTTGGCAATCCCCGCGCAGCACTACCAGCGCCTGCAATTCATCCAGCGCATAATTATCAGCGTTCTGCACGATCAGGGTACGCTGACGAAACAGAACCGTCGTCTCCTCATCAGGGTCAGATTCGCCCTCTTCTAACAAAACTACCTGCAAATTCTCCCACGACTCCAAGGCTGCCAAAATGGCACGAGCTCGATCACCCTCGGTATCTCCCCAAATTCCCAGCCTATGTAACAAGTATTACTCCTCAACCAGAATACGTAACATACGACGCAGAGGCTCAGCTGCCCCCCACAACAATTGATCGCCACAAGTAAAAGCACTGAGGTATTCAGGCCCCATGGATAGCTTGCGTAAACGACCCACGGGCACCGACAGCGTCCCGGAAATCGCTGCAGGTGTTAACTGCCGCATACTCTCCTCACGCGTATTCGGCACCACCTTGACCCAGTCATTAGCCTCAGCTAAAACGCCCATGATATCGTTCATGGGTATATTTTGCCGCAACTTGATGGTTAAAGCCTGGGAATGGCAGCGCATCGCTCCAACACGCACACACAAGCCATCCACGGGAATCGTCGTCTTTTGACCCAGTATTTTATGGGTCTCGGCCTGCCCCTTCCACTCCTCGCGACTTTGACCGTTTTCCAACTGCTTATCGATATAAGGAATCAAACTTCCAGCCAAAGGCACACCAAAATACTGGGCAGGAAATTCAGCATCACGCTGCATCTGCGCCACACGTCGATCTATATCCAGAATACTGGACGAAGGATCCTGCAGCAGGGCCTCCACGCCATGATAAAGATAACCCATACCCGTCAACAGCTCGCGCATGTTGTTGGCTCCTGCCCCCGAAGCTGCCTGATAGGTCATTGCACTCATCCATTCAACCCAGCCCTGGCGATAAAGCTCACCCACCGCCATCAGCATCAAGGATACCGTGCAGTTACCTCCAATAAAATCGCGCACTCCGTGCACAAGTCCGTCCTTAATAACCGGAAGATTGACCGGATCAAGCACGATGATAGCGTCATCTTTCATACGCAAAGTCGAGGCGGCATCAATCCAGTAGCCTTTCCAGCCCGAAGCGCGCAGACGAGGATAAACCTCCTGCGTATAATCTCCGCCCTGGCAGCTGATGATGACATCCATAGCCGACAAAGCCTGAATATCATGTGCATCCATCAGGGGAGGCAACGAGCGATCGATAATATTCGGTGCAGGAGCGCCGACTTGCGACGTGGAGAAGAAGAACGGTTCAATTTGGGCAAAATCATTTTCTTCCTGCATGCGCTGCATGAGCACCGAACCCACCATGCCCCGCCACCCTACCAAGCCCGTACGTAACATACCTGCCTCACTTAACCTGTCCTGTCATTACCCCAGCGCGGCTACAACCGCAGCACCCATCTCTACCGTACCTACCCGTTTCGTGCCCACCGACTCGATATCAGCGGTACGCAAGCCCTGGTCAAGCACCTG
Source organism: Pseudomonadales bacterium (assembly GCA_013043915.1). Lineage (GTDB taxonomy): Bacteria > Pseudomonadota > Gammaproteobacteria > Pseudomonadales > Moraxellaceae > JABEVH01. The sequence continues at coordinate 1,356 of JABEVH010000062.1, read as the reverse complement.
ACCCACAGCGCTTTCGATAGCCCGCGCCGCCACTTCCTGATGAAAAGTGTACCGCAACATCATAGCTACCGACAAAATCGTAGCCAGCGGATTGGCCACACCTTTTCCCGCAATATCAGGAGCCGAGCCATGGCAAGGCTCGTACATGCCCTTGCCCTGAGCATCCAAAGAAGCCGAGGGCAGCATGCCTATAGAACCGGTAAGCATAGCCGCTTCATCGGAAAGAATATCACCAAACAGGTTGCCTGTAACAATCACATCAAACTGTTTAGGCGCGCGTACCAGTTGCATGGCCGCATTATCTACATACATATGTGAAAGTTGCACATCAGGATAATCCTTGGCAACCTCACTGACGACTTCTTTCCACAGTTCTGTGACTTCAAGCACATTGGCCTTGTCGACTGACAACACCTTCCTGTTTCTGAGGCGAGCCAAATCAAACGCCACCCGTGCAATTCGCCTTATCTCCGACTCGCGATAGACATCAGTGTTATAACCTTCTCGCTCGCCATTCTCCAGCACACGCACCCCTCGCGGCTGGCCAAAATAGATACCCCCGGTCAGCTCACGCACGATCAACAGGTCCAACCCGGACACCACCTCAGGCTTCAGCGTTGAAGCTGCCGCCAGTTGCGGATACAACAAAGCCGGCCGAAGATTGGCAAACAAGCCCAGTTCGGCGCGTATGGCTAGCAACCCACGCTCCGGCCGCAAGCTGCGCTCAATCCTTTCCCAGCGCGGACCACCGACAGCACCTAACAAAACAGCATCTGCAACCTTCGCAGCTTCCAGGGTAGCCGGGGGCAAAGGAACCCCTGTTGCATCAATAGCAGAGCCCCCCAACAACTGATGCTCCCAAGTCATCCCTAACTCAAAGCGGTGGTTCACTCGGGTTAAAACCGCCAGAGCCTGTTCCATGATTTCAGGACCAATACCATCACCGGCCAATACCACGATATGCGGCATGTCACTTCCTCTATCAAGATTGCAAAGGACTAAATATCCAGGGAGCTGATATACGCCGTGCCTCTTCGTAACTACGAATAGCCTCAGCATGCTGCAGGGTCAATCCAATATCATCCAGCCCTTCCAGCATGCAATGTTTACGGAAAGGTTCAACCTCAAAGGAAAAACTAGCCCCTTCAGGTGTGCACACCGTTTGAGCCCGTAAATCCACGGCCAGGGCATAGCCCGGATGAGCACTTACCCCGACAAACAAACCATCCACCACTGACTCGGGCAAAACGATAGGCAGCAGTCCATTTTTGAAACAGTTATTGTAAAATATATCGGCAAAACTAGGTGCAATTACCACACGAAATCCATATTCCAACAAGGCCCAAGGTGCATGCT
>JABEVH010000061.1 GCA_013043915.1 Pseudomonadales bacterium | reverse complement strand
GGGGCTTCCACACTGCAACCAAGTCGGCTTGTTGCCGACAGCGCCGCTTCATCCCCCCCTTAAAAAGAGGGGTTTTCACGCAACACGGCGCATTGATAATCGAAATGCTGTGCTTAACAAGACACATAGCCCGCTACCGTCAGGCTGTTGAATTGCAATTAAAACTCAGTGGGTCAGTTTTCAGTGCAATTCAACAGCCTGACAGCATCTTCAGACATGGAAGCCGTTTCAACCTGGCTTGCGGCCAGAGCCATGCGTTCGAATAACACGCTGATTTCCTATGGTTGAGAACCTCATCAAATTTGTTTAACCATCTGCTCATGCCATCGTCTAGTATTCAGGCAGGGAGTCTTAACTGCAAGGACATCAGCAGATTAACGACGCTAAACCCAACCTATCCACAAGGTTGTCCACATTTTTGTGGATAACTTTTAGTTGACCTCGCCTGGATGCGTAATGTTATCTGCATGGCTTGGCTCTCGATTAACCTGGGGTGTCCGACAAGCAGCCGCATTAAGCTGAAGTGCCGTCTTGACCACCTCGCGTGGGTATACTGCTTGGTCAATCGTGGCCCTGAACATTTCAATGTACTCAATTAGCCTCTGTTGCGTGTTCAGAAAAATCACTGCAAAAACTTCATGTTGTAACCCTGCTAACTTGATACGAGCGAAGTCACCGGCACGCCTGTAGCCTGCCAAAATGGCAGACTTTCCCAGCCAGGTAGGAACCCCATGATGGTGGGATTAACCCCAGGATGCTTGTTGAAGCACGCCACCAACTTCTGAGGCCAGTGATTGACCGGCAGAATGCGGTTCAGAAAAACATGTAGTGTGGCTGCCCTGGAGTAAAAGGTATTGTCGCCCGCAGAAACAACCCCCTTGAGCTTGCCTGCCACATTCGAGGCATGGGTGTGCGATCGATCGAATACCCGTGCGTGGTGCGCGCATACGTTTCGCAGCACCGAAAGCGAGTGGGTAAAGGATGACATATCGTCAAAGTGCAGGCCAAACTCAGTGGCAATGAGCTTGGAATCCCTGCGGGTCAGCCCCTTGTAGACTTCGACCCATACACCGAATGACAAGCATTCAGCCGCCATCCAGGCCGCAGGCGATGGCGGCGGATCTTATTTTCGATTGTAATGGTAAATGAAAGGCTCTCTCGATCTTCCAACCTCTGTTGCAACAGTCCTGGAGAACTTTGCAAAATCAAAGGTAGTTACAAAGACCCCTTGGTTAAGGTGCCAATGAGGGCCATAGGTAAGCGAAAGATAATTGACGATGCAGCTGCGTACTGCGATTTCGACACGCTCTATCTCGTCCATAATAAGGACGCGAAGCTCCCGGTCAAGGGTGTAATGATCGACTAAATCTTGGAAGCTTTTACCGGCGACATAGCATTTGGTTGCCCGGTCATAGAAGCCGAGACCATACCCTATTAGGCGATAGTACCCAACAAACTTCAGGAAGTGTTCGGCCAGAGTTGGATCGGGAATAGCAAGGCCGCGAGAGGTGAGTTTTAGAAGCTGATCTTGGATGGACGACGCAGGTTTTGCGTACGGAATTTTAGGAACTATGGCCATCCCAGCCCCAGAAAAAATTAACCCGCCGAGGTGCGCGGTTCCCCTTTCGGGTCCTAAGCGTGGCGGGTGTTGATGTAACAAGAGTATCCCTTACTGACGACTCCGTCAATAAGGGATACCAGACACGTCCTAAGGGCCAGCATCCGGTATCGCTGTCGGTCAACGATAGCCAGCGTCTGGAACGGCCATGACAGTCAAAACCACTTCTTTTCATCTCGAGTCCATGGCATTTGAACTGGACACTATTGGCAGTACCATGTTTTGAGAACGGTTTGTACCGCAAACTGTGTCAGGTAGCCGGTGGTCAAGTACGATTAGTTGACGGAATCGCTTAAGGGCACTAGATTAGTGAACGAATGTACTCTAAAGAGCTGTTGCTATGTTCATCGAACCTCATGCCGATGACAAAGAATATTCATCCGTCACCCAAACTGGTCTTGCCGTGGCGCATGTGGCATTGCAAGGTGCCACTGAGCTCACGCGCATGGTTGCTGAAACACATGCCACCATCACCAGAATTCCCTGGATATGGCAAAGCCACGAAGTCGCCCAAGCGCAACAAGCCCCCATCCCCTATCAGCTTGTGACTCACCTATTTTCGAACTTAGCTCATTTTTCCTATCAATTCCTCAACCAGACTTCCATCCCTGCGACACAGAAGGGTCAACTTTTTTACAGCATCCTTAACGGCGTTTGTGGTGATACGTTAAAAAGCTGGAATAGCCCACTGGCTCAAAGCATGATGCTCTGTGATGATGAGGGATGCTCTCTTCAGGGCAGGTCCTGGGCTGAAGGTCAATCCAGGGTAGTGATCTTTATTCATGGCCTGTGTTTGTCCGAACGGGAATGGAAAAATCCTGCGCATACTGAGTTTGTTGATTGGCTACGTACGCAAGGTTTCGCCGTAGCCTGGGTTCGTTATAACAGCGGCTTGCCCATCCATGAAAATGGTGAAGACTTAAACAAGTTGCTTGAAAATGCACTGGGTCACGATCCGGCACGACAACTGACCTTGATAGGTCACAGCATGGGTGGGCTTATCATCCGCTCAGCCTGTCATCAAGCGAAGACGACAGGGTCAGCGTGGCTGGGTCAACTGCATCAGTCTGCTTATCTGGGTAGCCCTCACCGTGGAGCTCCCTTGGAAAGGCTAGGAAACGCCTTCAATAACTCCCTGGGTCTGACACCCTATTCACGGCCATTCATGCGACTGGGCAATATTCGTAGCCAAGGCATTCAGGACTTGCGTCATGGTCGCTTGCTTCCGGAGGATAGGGATGACGAACCTGTCAACCTATTGCCCGAGATACGTCATCTGCTCATAGGTGGGCATCTTAATGAAGGCATTGAACGTCATTGGATAGGGGACGGGTTGGTACCTGTGGACAGCGCCCTAGCCATGAATGATAACCGTGCAACACTGAGTGCCCCTGATTTAACCCGCTGTGAACTCCAGCAGATCAATCATTTTGCCTTGCTTAGTGATGTACGAGTTTACCGCGTTTTGCAGCAATGGATGCAAGAGGTTGATCAATAACCAGGCGCCAATGTTGTTGTTGATGCGCTTGGAACTGCTGATACATTGGATTTATGGACAGGTATTTTTATGCGCATCACGTTTTGGTAGGATGACCCCCCACCAGTAAAAAACCACCACAAAACCACCGCCAGCTTGGGTGAAGCTACTCAAAGTGCTTAAAATCACCCAATCTTGCTTTATGAAATCAGAACTGCCTGAGTTCAAGCTGCCGATGGAATCACAAAGTTGGTGTTGGTTAACCCTATTCATCTTCTCGGTTTTTCAAGGCCATGGGTTCCCATGAAGTATGGGATCGCTTTTGCTGTTGTTCAGCTTGTGGCTATAACTATGGGAGCCAGACAGCAGACGAACTTGTGTCCTGGCCCTCTATTGGTTCATATACACGGTTTACAAACTTATCGCCTGATGGCGATTTATACTGGCCCAGTTCATGGTGAGCAGTAATGACATCGAATACCACTTCTTTTAATCTCGAGTCCATGGCATTTGATCTTGATGCCACTGGCCAGTATCGCGTTCTGAGAAAGTTTGTGCCTCAAGCCACTTACCTTGCAGACTGCACAGGGCCTGTTAGACAGGCCATGATTATTGATACTGAAACTACTGGCCTAAAAGTTGAGTCATGCAAAGTGATTGAGATTGGCTATGCCATCGTCACTTATGAGCTTGGCACCGGCGCCATCTTACGTGTTGATGACACGTATTCTGGCTTAGAGGATCCTGAAGAGCCCTTGTCCGAGGAAATTATCAAGGTGACAGGTCTGCATGATGAAGACCTGGTGGGCCAGCACTTCGATGATGCGCGTATATTGCGTGACCTGGGCCGTGTGTCCGTTGTTGTCTGTTTTAATTCAGCCTTTGACCGTCCTTTTCTTGAACAGCGCTACCCACAATTTTCCAGCAAGCCTTTCCTGTGTGCCATGGTAGATGGTCCCTGGAAAGCGATGGGTTTCAGTACTCTCAAGCAGGAGTACTTGGTTTATCAATGCGCCGTGTTGCGTGAAAACCCCTCTTTTTAAGGGGGGGATGAAGCGGCGCTGTCGGCAACAAGCCGACTTGGTTGCAGTGTGGAAGCCC
>JABEVH010000060.1 GCA_013043915.1 Pseudomonadales bacterium | reverse complement strand
ACTGACCTGGCAGAGGCGGCTGAGCAGGTGCTACAGCGAGCGGCGATGTTAGGGTCATGGCTGCAGGGTGAAGAGGGTCAGGGCTTGCGGCGTGATCTGACGGTATGGCTGAGCACCCTGGTGCAGCGTGCGGAATTGCCGGTGGGTTTACTGGAATTGGCATTGGAAGGAGGAGGGCAGGCGATGTTGGCAGAACGAGCGGGGCGTTGGAAAGCTGAGTTGTTGGAACAAGGCATAGAACAGGGCTTAGAACAAGGCATTGAGCAGGGTGAACGACGAATGCTGCAGAAGTTGCTGGTGCAGAAGTTTGGTGAACTTCCGGTAGGTGTGGAGCAACAACTTGAACGCGCTGATGAATTGCAATTGCAAGGCATACTGCAGCGTGTTCTGAGTGCTACGCAGTTGGAAGACTTGTTTTAAATCCAGGTGTGCTATGGCTATTAATCAGTTAGATAAAGTAACCGCTTTGGTGTTGGTCGATTTACAAAAGGGTGTTGTAGCTTTGCCGATGGTCCACTCAACGGCTGATATAGTGAAGAAGGTAGGCCATCTGGTGCAAGTTTGGCATCGAAGGAACCTGCCTGTTATCGCGGTTCGGGTGTTGGGGGGGGCGCCAGGGCGTACTGAACAAACTCGTCGATTAGATAATCTGCCGGATGATTGGGCGCAACTTGAACCTGCCTTAGGCCTGGATCCGACTGATCATGTCGTTACCAAGCATACCTGGGGTGCCTTTTCTCAGACGGACCTGTATGAGCATTTGAAACATCGCGGGGTAACCCAGGTGGTCGTTGCGGGGATAGCCACCAGTATCGGTGTGGAGTCTACGGCTCGTCAGGCTCATGAACTGGGGTTTAACGTGACCTTGGCTATTGATGCGATGACAGATTTTTCGATGGAAGCCCATCAAAACAGCCTAGTCCGTATTTTTCCACGTTTAGGAGAAACCGGCACAGTACAGGATATAGAACATTTTTTTGCTCTGAATTAACGAAGGTTCCAAACCCGCATGCCGTGGGTTTGGAACTGTTTTTCTAGGTAGGCTCAGAGTCCGACTATGGGTAGTAGTGTATCAACGGTAGTTGCTGGTACGCCGACCAATTCAGCTAGCTTCTTGATTAACGTGTCTTTGATGCCCGATACGGCGCTATTGCGAGACTGCAAAGCGCCCATCAGGGTATCGACCACGGGCGAGGCAAAGTGCTGTCCTGTTTTGGCTTGCAAATCCTGAATAAATTTATTGCCTGCGACCGGTGCCAGGGTTGAAGGCAATAAAGTGCTCAGGGTGTTTTGACTAACTCCTGTACTCTGGCTGGCCTGATTCAGAAATTGTCCCTGAGCTGCATTCAGTTCTCCTTGTGTGCCCTTGACCGCTGTCGAGACTGCCAATTGATCCATAGGAGATAGCGGTTGCTTGCGAGCTGCGCCGAGCTTGTCCATAAAGGTAGCTAAGGGCGAGGCGGGTGCTGATGCCGAAGAACCATCGGCTGCTTGAGTCAGGCTGGAGGCTAGTCCGCCAAGATCAAAAGCCTGAGCTGAAAGGCTCAGTACCGCCACAGCGCCTACAATAGTGCGTTTTATCATGGAGTGACTCCGGTCTTTAAAGGAGGCCGTAGTGTAAATTATGGCCAGATTTCCTGCTACAGCCTCTCCTCTGTCTTAATTGAACGTACAGAGGAGAGGAAGCAGGCTGGTTATTAGAAACTGTATCCCAGCGCCAGGGTTGCGACCACGGGTCTGAAGATCACATTGGATGTGTTCTGAACACCCAGTGTATTGCTAGTCAGTGTGGAATGAACCCGTGCGGTCAATAAGGATGCTGTTGCGGACCAGTGTTGATAAAAGCTGGCAGTAACGCCCGCTTGCGCAGCGATACCGTTGGAAGAGTTCAGGTTGATGTTGGTCTGTCCTCCGTTAACCGCATTACCTACCGACGTAGACTCTGTTTTAATAAAATCGGTGAAGTTATAGCCTAGTCCGATAAAAGGCCGAATCCGGTTGCTGGCAGCACCAAATCGGTAATTGACCAGTAGGGTGGGTGCTAACTGGGTGACTTTGGCAATGACGGCACCGTTCAGTGCTGCTGATGAAGGGGGGAGTTTGCCTGGATTTAATACGAGCAACTTTACATCATGGCGGGGCGGTATGCCACCTAGCAAGTCCAGTTGAAAGTGAGTACCCAGATCCTGGGTTATTCCCAAAAACATCGTTTTTTGAGGTACAGCTTGCAGGCCTACCGTGTTGGCGGGCAAGAACGGGCCGGAAAGAGGGGTAAACTCGCCGCGCGGAGCTACATAGGTGATCCCCGCCTGGATGGTTGTGCCCGTATCTGCCCATCCGGCACTACTCAGGAGGGCACCTAGTATCGATATAGTCATGACTGTGGTCATAAGTTTCATAATGAATCCCTTGGGTAGGTGCATGGGTTAGTTGTAGGAGTTAAAGTAGCCCAGCGCAGCAACTGCACAGGACTCTGCTACGATGACGGGGTGGTAGTAAGGCAGCATTTTTACTGTATTCCCGCCGTTAGCCGCCAGGATGCCTTGGTACAGTGATTGAAAGGTCATTTGAGCCGCTGTCATTGATGCCAGCGACCGGTGCCGGTAATCCTGTCATGGGCGTTAGGCTTGTTGAGGTCAGGTTATCCACATCAAGACTCAGGCGAGTGCCTGTTGGATTGCCCCATTCAGTTTGCATAACAAGAGTATTGATAGGATAAAACACCATAGGATCAGCATGTCCGCCGCAGAGCATGGTTGGGGATTGTGGAACATAGCCTCTTAGGTCGTTTTTAATGAGATCCTGCCGGAAGGCAAGTGTGGCTGCTGTATTGGGGCGGTCTGTATTCGTTGAAGCAAAGAGGTTATCCATGTTGGCATAGGCATCAGCCAGGTAGTTAGCCCGAAAAGTCTGGTTCATCAGATACCCTGATCCTGTGTACTGTTTGTATAAGGGAACTAGCATGGATGCATAATCAGACGGACTGCTGGTTGAAAATAATTCGTTCCAAATGACTGGGTTTAAATAGCTACTACCTGGGGGAGGGGTGGTGCTATTGGCAAGGGATAGGCTACTGAAGTCACTTGGCAGTGTACTGGCAGAGGCTCCTCCTGGCATAGCGGTGACATCACTTAATGAAGGTAAGGTGCTGGAGAACATGGGCGTAGTATAAAGCTGAACAGGACTGGACTGGTCCTGGCTAAGATCAGCATAGGGCATGGTCACATAGTTGCCGCGTGTGAACAAATCGTAAGGGCTGGAGTAAACATTGCCATAGCTGCCCTGGTAACCTTCACTCAGGATGACACCTAGGCGTGAGCTGCCAAGATCAGGGTGACCCATGAAAATGTAATCGACAAAGGCCGACAGGGCATAGGGCCCAGAACCCGGTGCCGAGGCCGTTACCGTCATGCCTTGGTTTTCCATGGCTTGTTCCGCAGCCAAGGCAACATAGCCTCCTTGTGAGTATCCTGTCAGGTATAATTTGCCGTTATCTCCGGTAGCTGTGAGCAAGTAAGGCAGAGCTGATCTGGCTGACTTGAGTGCATTGATCATGTCAGCAGCTTGCTGTGCCTTAACCAGATAAGGATGATAAGTAGTAGTGGAACTATCATAACCTACATAATTGGGAGCAACGACAATATAGCCGTTAGCGGCATACATGGCTGCAATCATCAGGCTCTCGCCATTGGCAGGATTGCTGCTGTCAGCTAAGTTGGCGATATTGTAATTGTGGTCAAAATTAGTGCCGTGAGCGTACTCTACGATGGGTCGGGTGCCATTGCAGCCAGTTGCTCCCGTGGGTACCATGACTGCACCTGAAGAGGTGGCGGGCAATCCCTGTCCGTCTACGGTAGCAAACTGAATATAGTAAACATCAACGCCACATTTGAGGGTCGTTTTGCCGGTGGCATCCCCTGTGCTTAAGGCCAGAAGGCTCAGGCCTTGGCTGCCTCCGCCCAATAGCTCCGAAGTAAAATCATTGGCCGTTAGCGACACCAATCGAGGGGGGGGGATTTTGTAGTAACTGTCCTGCTGTGGGGTGGCTGGCCTGTAGGCCTGCAGGTGCATTGCTTCCGCCGCATGCGGAGAGCAGCAAGGCAGTCGTACTCAACATGAGACTTGAGAGTATTTTATTCACGGTTATTCCTCATAAAGGTAAGTGAAGTCCAAGCCTGGAGGCATTAGGACTTTTGAGTGTTATAAGGTTCCAAGGGGTTTGTTTGAGCTCGTATTCTATTTTTCAGCAAAGATCAAAAAATTGAAGATGACGCTAAAGGGTCATTTTTTCTTCTAGTCATAACGAAACTGCGGTATGAATGGCGTGATGGCATAGCCACTAACTCCTACGGGTCTTGGTTTAAATTTTACTAACGCTCATGAAGGCGAGCCGACGCCCCCGAGCATGAAAGCCTTGGCGTAGCAGAGGCTGCTGCATCATGACGTCTTTAGCGTTATCTTAAAGGT
>JABEVH010000005.1 GCA_013043915.1 Pseudomonadales bacterium | reverse complement strand
CCTTGATTTAATGCCGACCTCTTTACATCAGCGCGTACCGGTGGTGCTAGGCGCGAAGGAGGAAGTCAGTAGGGTCGCCAGGCTCCATCAGATATGATCTGCCTGTTCGCTGGGGTCACAATGCAATTTGTGAACCCAGCTCTACGACGCGGTTGGGTGGTATGTGGAAGTAGGAGGCTGCACTGCCAGCATTACGGAACATGGCGATGAAGATTCGTTCACGCCATAGCGACATGCCTGAACCCTTGCGAGGTAACAGGGTCTCTCTGCCCAGGATGAATGAAACATCCTGCGCATCGAGTGGCAGCCCCTGAGCTGCACACAGCTTGATAGCAGCGGGTAGATCAGTGACGTCCATAAATCCAAAGGTGACCAGTACACGGAAAAAGTGATCATTGACCCGGGTTACCTGAGTTCTCTGGCTATCTGGAACATGGGGCTCATCACGAATTTCAACCTTAAGTACGATCACTCTGTCATGCAGGCACTTGAAGTGTTTGACACTGTGCATCATGGCGTGTGGCGTGCTGTTAAGATGCTGGGACATATAGATAGCTGTGCCCGGTACGGTAGGTAATATACCTTCTGACTGTGTAGCAAATTGCACCAAGGGGACCATCTCTTCTTCAAGGTGACGATTAAGCAGGCGACGCCCTTTTTTCCAGGTCGTCATCAGAAGAAAAATGCAGCCACCCAAGGCTAGCGGGAACCAGCCACCCTGATTGATCTTGAACAGATTGGAGGTGAAATAGGCCAGGTCTACACTGGCAAATAGTCCAACGAGGCCCAGACTGGCGTAAAGTGTCCACCCCCAGATTTGGCGAACCACAAAGTAGGCCAGAATCGTGGTAATGAGCATGGTGCCGGTCACGGCAATACCGTAAGCAGCAGCCAGTCGGTCTGAAGAGCCGAAAGCAACAATCAGGACGGCGACAGCTATCATTTGTGCCCAGTTAACCCCAGGCAGATAAATCTGTCCAATCTCGTTTTGCGAGGTATGCATGACTGCCATACGGGGGCTGTATCCCAAATGGATGGCCTGCTGCGTCATGGAATAACATCCGGAAATAACGGCTTGTGAAGCGATGATGGTGGCAATCGTGCTTAATCCGATCAACGGAAACAGGGCCCAGTGCGGGCTCATGAGGTAAAAGGGGTTTTCAATGGCTTTGGGCTCCAGAATAAGCAAGGATCCCTGGCCAAAGTAGTTGAGAAAAAGTCCAGGCAGTACCACGAAAAACCAAGCGCGCTGCACGGGTTTACGGCCAAAATGACCCATGTCAGCGTACAGAGCTTCTGCGCCGGTGAGGGCAAGCACGGTGGCGCCTAATGAGAAAAATCCAGCCTTGGGGTCATGCAGGAAATAGCGCAAGGCATACCAGGGGTTCAGTGCCTTGAGTACCGAGGGCTCGCGCATGACTTGCATGGCCCCCAAGAGACCCAGTACGCTAAACCAGATAACCATCAGGGGGCCAAACCACCTTCCCACCGCCGAAGTACCCTGTTTTTGCACCATGAAAAGACTGACCAATACGATGATAGACAAGGGAACTTCGTACTGGGTAAAAGCTGGTGAGGCTATGCTAAGCCCTTCGACCGCAGATAGCACAGAGATAGCGGGGGTCAGCACACTGTCGCCATAAAACAGGGCGGCACCAAAAAGCCCCATCAACATCAGAATCCTTGCCTGCTGGCCCCCTTGCCGCAATACCAGAGCCATCAGGGCCATGATGCCGCCTTCTCCTCGGTTATCGGCATTCATGATGAAGAGGACATACTTAAACGATACGACAACCATCAGTGACCAGAACATCAGGGACAAGATGCCGTAGATGTGAAAGGCATTGAGTGGAACAGCGTGTGACGAACCGCTAAAAATCTGTGACATGGTGTACAAAGGGCTGGTTCCGATATCACCAAAAACAACGCCTAGCGCAGCAATAGCTAAAGTACGCGTTGAAGATTTGCTGGTTGTCATGATGGTTACTCAGCGAGGGCTTGTGCATAAAGATCATAATCGTCAGCTTCAGTAATGCTGACATGGATAAAACTTCCCACCGTGAGTTTATCTGCCCCTGGGCTTTCAATAAAAACATTGCCGTCAATTTCAGGGGCATCGCCGGGGCCTCGGGCAATAGCTACACCTGCTTCTACGTCGATTTCATCAATAACGACCTGCAAGGTTTTCCCTACTTTTTCAGCCAATTTGCTACGTGAAATATTTTGTGCGTGCTCCATAAACCTTTCATAACGCTCTTGTTTAACGGTTTCGGGAACTGCATCGGGGAGGGCGTTGGCTGCAGCGCCATCCACCGCTGAGTAGGTGAAGCATCCGACACGGTCTAGTTGGGCCTCATCCATCCAGTCTAATAGTTCCTGGAATTCAGCTTCGGTTTCCCCAGGAAAGCCAACGATAAACGTGGAACGTAAGGTTAAATCAGGACAAATCTCCCGCCATGCTTTCAGGCGGAGCAGGGTGTTTTCAGCATGGGCAGGCCTTTTCATCAATTGCAGGATGCGTGGGCTGGCATGCTGGAAAGGAATGTCCAGATAGGGCAGTATCTTGCCCTGAGCCATGAGAGGGAGGATGGCGTCGACATGCGGATAGGGATAGACATAATGCAGGCGTACCCAAACCCCTAAGCTGCCTAAGGCCTCGCAAAGATCCGTTAATCGGGTTTTGACGGGTTGACCGTTCCAGAAATCAAGCCGGTAGCGCAAGTCAACGCCGTAGGCTGAGGTGTCCTGGGAAATCACCAGCAACTCTTTGACTCCTGATTGGACTAAGCGCTCAGCTTCTGCCATGACATCCCCAGCGGGCCTGGATACCAGGTCTCCCCGCAAGGACGGAATGATGCAGAAACTGCAACGATGATTACAGCCTTCTGATATTTTCAGATAAGCGTAGTGTCGCGGTGTCAACCTGATGCCCTGCGGCGGAACTAAGTCTGTATAGGGGTTGTGATGTATTGGAGGTGGCAGAAATTGATGCACGGCACCGACGACCTGCTCATATTGCTGCGGCCCGGTTATCGCTAGAACGCGGGGATGTGCCCGACGTATTTCGTCAGCATGTACACCCATGCAGCCGGTAACGATCACCCGGCCATTTTCCTTTAAAGCTTCACCGATGGCATCGAGGGATTCAGCTTTCGCCCGGTCAATAAAACCACAAGTATTGACCACCACCAGGTCTGCGCCATCGTAGTTGCTGACCAGTTCGTAGCCTTCGGTACGCAGCTGCGTCAGGATGCGCTCGGAGTCAACCAGAGCTTTGGGGCAGCCCAGGGAAACAAAGCCCACTTTAGGCTGATGTTGCGGCATGGGGACAGACTCGCTGAGAATTTAGAGCCTCGCATTATAGCAATATTCAGGCTCGGGGTAGATGGCGAGAAGTCATTGCCACAATAAAACATTTGCACCAAATAAGGGCATATAGGCGGTTGTATTGTGCTAATTTAGTGCATGCGTAGCGAAAGGTCTGTGAAGATTGGTTGGTCAGGCCCCTATGAGAGCTGGCCTGTATATTGCATTATGCACGCAGGGGAGGGCCTATGCTGGTTAAAGAGAGTTTCCGCTGGTTGCTGGATAGTTTGTCAACAGGAGTTTTGCTGCTCGATGACATGCTATGTATTAGTTACTTAAATCCTGCAGCTTCAGCCTTGCTGGCTACGGGAAGTAAATCACTGGGGCAGCCGTTGGAGACTGTGTTTCTCGATCATGATGTGTCGGGAATGCGTGCAGCCTTGCGCCGTGCGTTGGATCAGGGGCATCCGTTTAACAAGCGTGAAGCCCATGTATGGATGGGCGGAGGTGAGGCGGTGGTAGATTATGCAGTAACGCCTGTACATCCTGAAGCCCATCCCATGCACCTGTTGATGGAGTTGCAACCCATGGATAGGTTGATTCGCATCGCACGTGAAGAGGCTTTGCTGGCTAATCACCATGCTACCCGGCAGTTGGTGCGCGGTGTCGCGCATGAAATCAAGAATCCATTGGGCGGGATTCGAGGGGCTGCACAGTTATTGGCCAAGGCTTTACCCGATGAAGATCTTCACGACTATACCAACATCATCATTGAGGAGACCGACCGACTTCGCAATTTGGCAGATCGCATGTTGGGTCCGCGTACGTTGCCTAAGATGCAGCAGGTCAATATCCATGAGTGTCTGGAGCGAGTGCGCCACTTGATTCTGGCTGAAGCGAAGGGCGAAGTTGAGATACTGCGTGATTATGATCCTTCGTTACCTGAGTTATATGCTGATCCCGATCAGTTGATTCAGGTACTGCTCAATATCACGGGCAATGCCTTGCAGGCTTTGCGTGAAAATCCTGATCCTCAGCGCGAGGGGGGTATTCTTTTCAGAACACGACCACAGCGGCAGTACACCATAGGGTCTATTCGACATCGTCTGGTTTTGCAGGTAGATATCGAAGATAACGGCCCGGGTATCCCCTCGGATCTGGTCGATAATATTTTTTATCCCATGATCAGCGGTCGACCTTCAGGCACGGGATTGGGGTTGTCCATTGCGCAAGAGATTGTTAATCAATACCAAGGCTTAATCGAATGTCAGTCCGTACCGGGGCAGACAGTATTCACCATTTTTTTGCCAGCTTCAGGAGTAGCGCCATGAATGCGAAAGTATGGATCGTTGATGATGATCGCTCCATTCGCTGGGTGTTAGAGCGGGCGCTTAGTCAGGAGGGGTTCGATGTTCAGACCTTTGATGATGGCCGCAGTGCGTTAAATCGCCTGATGCGCGAGCAACCTGAAGCTCTCATTACCGATATGCGTATGCCTGGGATGGATGGACTGGCCTTGTTGGGGAAGCTGCATGCCAGTTTTCCGCAGTTACCTGTGATCGTGATGACGGCGCATTCTGATCTGGACTCAGCGGTTTCATCTTACCAGAGTGGTGCGTTTGAGTATCTACCCAAACCCTTTGACGTGGATGAGGCTGTTTCACTGGTGCGGCGTGCCGTTGCGCATCATCTTGAACAGTCGCAAGGCTCGGTAGTAGTGCTTGCTGAGCCACAGGATACTCCTGAAATTATCGGAGAGAGCCCGGCGATGCAGGAGGTTTTTCGGGCTATCGGGCGGTTGGCAGGGTCACATATCACCGTACTGATCAATGGTGAATCAGGCACCGGCAAGGAGCGCGTTGCACAAGCATTACATCGCCATTCACCGCGGTCTTCACGGCCTTTTATTGCCTTAAATATGGCTGCCATTCCACGGGACTTGATGGAGTCTGAGCTTTTCGGTCACGAAAAAGGAGCATTTACGGGGGCTACAGGACAGCGTGTTGGAAGATTTGAACAGGCAAATGGCGGGACTCTCTTTCTTGATGAAATCGGAGACATGCCGCTTGAAACGCAGACTAGGTTGCTGCGCGTCCTGGCAGACAGCGAATTTTACCGTGTTGGAGGTACCACCCCGATCAAAGTTGACGTCAGAATTATCGCCGCCACGCACCAAAATCTGGAAAGGCTGGTTGCCGAAGGTCAGTTCCGCGAAGATCTGTATCATCGCCTGAATGTTATACGCGTTCATATCCCCAAGTTATCGCAACGCCGCAGCGATATTCCCATGCTGGCGGAGTACTTCTTGCGCCGCGCCGCGCGGGAGCTTAATGTTGAACCCAAAGTACTGAAGCCAGAAACGGCAGAAGCCTTGAAGGAAATGCCATGGCCAGGCAACGTACGGCAATTGGAGAATACCTGTCGCTGGTTGACGGTGATGGCCTCGGGGCGGGAAGTGATGGTGCAAGACTTGCCGCAAGAATTGATCGCTGCTGTGGGGGCGGCAGATCGAGCTCCATCCCTGAACTGGGAACAAAATCTAGCAGCCTGGGCGCGGCATGCTTTGGAAAATGGTGCCAAGTCCTTGCTGGATACGGCGCTTCCAGCTTTTGAGCGAGTGATGATTATGGAGGCTCTGGTCAAAACAGGTGGCCGCCGTCGCGATGCAGCTGAATTGCTTGGATGGGGACGTAATACCTTGACGCGTAAGATCAAGGAGCTGGATATGGAAGTCGGTGAGGAGGGGGATGAATGAACGATGTTGTGCTGGGTGGAGGGTGTTTCTGGTGCCTTGATGCTGTTTACCGTGAACTGATCGGTGTGAGTTCAGTTGTGTGTGGTTATGCCGGGGGAACTGTGGAGTTCCCGACGTATGAGGCCGTCTGTGGCGGACGTACCGGGCATGCAGAAGTCATCAAGGTTACGTTTGATCCGGACCTGATTAGTTTTGAGCAGGTACTGAGAGTTTTCTTTGCCATTCATGACCCTACTACCTTAAACCGCCAAGGTCATGATATAGGGACTCAGTACCGTTCAGTTATTTTTTGCCAAAACGAAATTCAGCATCAACTGGCTCGTCAATTGATGCATGAGCTGACAGATTCGTGGCCTAAGCCCCTGGTCACGGAAGTTGCTGGTGCAGAGACGTTTTACCCCGCTGAATCCGAACATCAAAATTACTTAGCCCTGCATCCCCTGCAGGGCTATTGTCAGCTTGTCATCTCACCCAAGCTGGCGCATTTTCGACGGCAATTTACCCCGCTGCTGCGAACTTAGCGACGCTTCATCATATCGAAGAATTCTTCGTTGGTTTTGGTGTCTTTCATCTTGTCGAGAAGAAATTCTATAGCGGAAATTTCTTCCATGGGATGAAGCAGTTTACGTAGAATCCAGACCTTTTTAAGTTCATCATCACCCATGAGGCGTTCTTCGCGACGGGTGCCTGATTTCTTGATATTGATGGAGGGAAATACGCGCTTTTCAGCAATCTTGCGATCAAGGTTGATTTCCTGATTGCCTGTTCCCTTAAATTCTTCAAAGATCATTTCATCCATCTTCGAGCTGGTTTCAATCAGCGCGGTGGCGATAATGG
>JABEVH010000059.1 GCA_013043915.1 Pseudomonadales bacterium | reverse complement strand
GGCACTCTCCATAGAGCACTGGATGATGGCGTAGAGAATCGGGAATGCGCCGATCTGCATAGACATCAGAAAAATAAAACTCGCCACCGGATTTAAGCAGCTTGAAAACACCCTGTAAGACCGCTGCCTTGTCGGGCGAAAGGTTGATAACACAGTTGGATACAATGACATCAAAGCTGGCCGGTGGCAGCCCCAGGGCATCGAGCTGTTCAATGTAGCCCTTGATAAAGCGTATATTGTCGTAGCCCACGTTCTGCACATGATAGGCATGGTGCTTTTCTGCAATAGCCAGTTGCTCCTCGGTCATATCGACCCCCACCACCTGGCCGGAAGCCCCAACCAGCTGCGATAACAAATAAACATCACGACCCGAACCACATCCCAGATCGAGAACCCGACAACCTTCCAGCAAGGCCGGACAGGTCAGACCACAACCGTAATAGCGATCGAGTACCTCAGGGTGAATCTGCGACAACAAGGGTTTCAGCCAGACGGGAACCGCGCTGGAATCACAGCAGGCGCTGGTCTTCAGATCCTTGGAACTGTCGAGATGCTGGCCATAATAGTTCTGAACAAGATCGTGCATTTTATAGGCTCCCAAGATGTCGTTACTATTAGAGTCGTTCCATCATCCATTTTTCTTACAGAAAGATTCATCGGTATGGACATAGATATCCTTCCATGGCTTCGGCAGATGACAAAGATCTGCGGGTTCATCGATATCATACCGAAATGGCAAAGTGACCAGATTCATGCCCAGGCTGTGTAACCGAGCCTTTGTCTCGTAGGCCACGCTGGACGTGCCCCAGGCGATATCCTCAAAAAGTGAAGGGTGGTGCCGTTCCAAGCCCAGCAACACATAGCCTCCATCGAACGCCGGGATCATGAGGGCGTCATGGTGGATCAGGGTTTGAGCGGCCTGACGCAGGGTATCGGCATCCAGATATGGACAATCCGTGCCTATGAGTAATACTGCGGCACCCGCTTGTACATGCCGCAAGGTTGCCCTGGAAAGGCGCTGCCCCAAGTCTCCTTCCCCCTGTTCAGAGACCAGAACTTCAGTCGGCAGCTTCACTGCGCGCCAGGTATTTTCAGTAACGGCAGGTGAAGCGCAGAGTTCCACGGGGCCGATTCGAGCTAGTAGAGCCTGTTCCAGCGTATATTGCAGCATACGGTGAGCCATGTGCGCCGCCATCTCGGCTCCCAACAGGGGAATAAGGCGTGTCTTGACTTTGCCGGGCTGAGGCGCTTTGGCAAAAATAACGATATGTACAGGCTTCATTGATACAGTCCTGCCAAAGCCTCAGCAGAGATTCCCCGCCAATAGGCCCAACGAAGTCGCCACATCAGAAAGATAGTGCTCCACACCCCTCGGGATTCCCAGCGGCGCCCCGATGTCGTGACGCGCTGCAGTAAAAAGGCGGGTCTTGACAGCCTGCGCAGTCGATGAGACATCTCTATATCCTCCATGAGAGGTTGTTCAGGAAAGCCGCCAACGGAGTCAAATGCATCGCGTCGCATGAACAGGGCTTGATCACCGGTAGCTACGGAACTAAGGCGGGAGCGCCAAGTCATAAGGGTCGCCACCACATGCAACATTAGAGGCTTTCCCTGGATACGCACGGCGAAGTAACCCCAGCAATGGCGAGGATGTGTCAAGATGGCAGTTACCAGCACATCGGCAAATTCCGGAAGGCGGGTATCTGCATGCAGAAATAGCAGGATATCGCCTTTTGCCGCCTTGGCGCCCACATTCATCTGGCATGCTCGTCCACGGGGTGATTTCAGGACGGCAAACCCCAGGCTGCGAGCGATCTCCGGGGAATGATCATCGCTACCACCGTCGACCAGAAGAATCTCGCACCCATGCCGTTGCAGAGCATGTAGATGCTCCAGTAGCTCGGGCAACTGCGCTTTCTCATTAAGTATGGGAACGATGATGGATAACTGCATCATTTCACCTGCCCGCCGCGTTCAGTTGCCAGTCATAAGGCAGGTAGGTGATATTGATCTTACCCTCAAGCAGCAATCTGGTTTCAGTTGTATTCAATCCCAAGGCAGAGGCATAGCGAGCCAGAAAGACAGCAAGACTGGTAATGCCATGCCATCCCTGGGTAAAGTCATCACCGTACCATTTGAATATCGATGAAACCTGCAGGGTGTTGCCCTGCAGGCGATTGCGGCCACGATCCTTCAGGAATTTACGGGTCTGATCATCAAGCTGTTGCTCCAGATTTGCCCCATCATAAGCCTCGGGCCGCAGGGGTGGACAGCCCCGGCTGGCGCAATTGAGGGCAAAATGGACCCGTGGTTCATGGTAAGAATCTGAACCACGAATCAGACCCTGCTCGATATCATCCAGGGACAGAAATTTACCCAGCAAGGGGATGAAATCCTTTTTCCAGGGAGAAGCAAACAGTCCCCCAAGATCCTTGATGGAGTGCAGTCCAGGGTATCCCGTCAGCACCAAGTCGACTGTCCAGGCGTTGTAGGCATTAATGAGAAAAGCCAGCTGATCCTGTTTTGGCCAACGCGCAAAGGCATCCGCACTGACTGCTGAGGTGGCGTGCAGAAAACGATCTAATGCAGGTTTATCTGCCATGAATCCTGCATAATCGACAGCCGTAATACTCCCTCCCTGATAGACGCGCACATGTTTTTGTAGCAGATGACTCCAGGCCTCCGCATCAAAGGCAGCAGCCTGGCTACAGCTAGCCAGGGCGCAAACGACAAGAAGTAACAGGGTACGTAACCACATGATCAATTCCCCCGACGCCAGTTATGCAGACGTTCCAGCCAGCGCAGTACCGCCTGCGGAGCGTGGGCTCGTTTCCATTCACCTGCGGCATACTTGTTGGCCTCAGAAAGCGTGGGGTAAGTATGAATGGTAGCCAGGATCTTGTTCAGACCCAGTCCCCATTTCATGGCCAGAACAAACTCTGCCAACAGATCGCCGGCATGTTCTCCCACCATGGTAACGCCTAATATCTTGTCCTTACCGGGCACGGTCAGTATCTTGATGAATCCGTAAGCCGAACCATCGGCCATGGCGCGATCCAGATCATCAATGCCGTAGTGTGTCAGTTCGTAGCGGATACCTTGGGCATTGGCATCCTGCTCGTTTAATCCTACCCTGGCCACTTCCGGGTCCACGAAGGTGGTCCAAGGAATGACGCGATAGTCCACTTTAAATTTCTTTAGGAAGCCAAAAAGGGCATTGACACTGGCATACCATGCCTGATGGGCTGCCGTATGGGTAAATTGATAGGGGCCCGCAACATCTCCAGCGGCCAGGATATGGGGAAAGGATGTTTGCAGAAAATCATTGGTGATGATGGTTCTTCCGGTCGGAATGCCGAGATCTTCCAGACCATACCCCTTCAGTCGAGCCGTTCTCCCCACGGCACAGATGAGATCATCGAACTCGATGCGCTGGCGCTGTCCTCGATGTTCAAGTACCAGGAACTTCCGTCCATCCACCCGTTCACAATGCATTGCTTCATGTCCCGTGAGTACCGTGACACCATCATTCTGCAGCGAGGATAGAACCAGAGCGGATACATCGACGTCCTCACGCGCCATCAGTCGATCCGATCGTTCCACTTGGGTGACTTTGGCGCCGAGACGGGCCATGGCCTGAGTCAACTCACAGCCTATGGGGCCACCTCCCAATACCACCAGCCGTGCAGGAATTTTCTCCCGTCGAGCCAATTCCTCCCAGAGCGTGTCCGATGTAAGGTAACCGATATCCTCCAGACCGGGTAGATCAGGGATAGTAGGGCTGGCTCCGGTGGCAAGAATGATGGCACGTGTCGTGAGGCGATGAATGTGCCCATCGGAATCCTTGATTTCTACGGTCCACGGATCGACCAGGCGAGCATGCCCTTGTAAGACCTCGACACCCAAGGCGGTATAGCGCTCAGAACTGTCGTGCGGTGCCACCTGCCGAATAACCGACTGTACCCGTTGCATGACCTCTTGAAAGGAAAAATGGGCAGAGGCGGGTAACAGACCATAGCGGTCGGCATGGCGGATCTGATGGGCCAGTTTGGCGCTACGAATCAGAGCTTTGCTGGGAACGCATCCGTAATTGAGGCAGTCACCGCCCATACGATGGCTTTCAATCAGGGTGACCTTGGCCT
>JABEVH010000058.1 GCA_013043915.1 Pseudomonadales bacterium | reverse complement strand
CTCCCTTTCAGGGTGGGCGGCAGCCGGTATCGGCTTTACCCTCAATAATTCCATGTTGATCATTGCCGGTTCGTTGGTGGGGTCTTCGGGAGCCATTCTGTCCTATATCATGTGCCGTGCTATGAACCGTTCTTTGCTGAATGTGCTGTTTGGTGGTTTTGGCACGACAGCGGGAGCTGCTGCAGAGGAGGGAACTGTGGGTGAGAAAAACTACAGAGCAGGATCTCCTGATGATGCAGCTTTCCTGATGACGCATGCCGATAGCGTGGTCATTGTGCCGGGTTATGGACTGGCGCAGGCGCGTGCACAGAATGCTGTCAAGGAATTGGCTGAGGCCTTGAAAGAAAAGGGAGTCAAGGTGCGTTATGCCATTCATCCTGTGGCTGGACGCATGCCTGGTCATATGAACGTCTTGTTGGCTGAAGCGGATGTATCTTATGAGGATGTGTTCGAAATGGATGCCATCAACAGTGATTTTGCTTCTACTGATGTGGTACTGGTGATTGGTGCCAACGATGTGGTCAATCCTGCAGCTAAGGATAATCCGGCATCACCGATCTATGGTATGCCTATTTTGGAAGCTCATCGTGCGCGTACGGTCATGGTGATTAAACGTTCCATGGCGACGGGTTATGCCGGGCTGGACAATGATCTTTTCTATCTCGACAAAACCATGATGATTTTTGGCGATGCCAAAAAAGTGGTTGAAGAAATGGTCAAGGTTGTCATGGGTAGTGGGCACTGAGTGGTTGATTGCATAGTCTAAGAGCGGGGAGGAGTTTCTCTCCTGCCCGCGGGTTGTACCGCCGGGCTACCAGCATGGTTTGGTTTTAATCCAGAGGTAGGTGGCTGCTTCTGCTTGCTGGTTGGCTTGGGATTCCTTATGCGCAATCCATCCGAGAATGAGGTCGGTAGCTGAACTGAGCTCAGGTTGTTGTTGAAGCAACAGATCGATAAGATTTTTAGCAGAACGGCTGTCATTTAAGGAACCTAGACTCGTCTGTAGCGCTTGCATGGGCTGTAGGTAGCGTTTAACGCTGTGCTGTTTGAACAGGGAGGCAAAGAACTCCACGCTATAACGCAGCGTTTTCAGGTCTTTTCGCAAGGTATGTCGCTGCTCAGCTGATAATAAGGATAAGTCGTGAATGGAGCGGTGTACTTTTTTTTGTGTGCGTTCCAGCGCTTGGTGGGCCAATCTTTCCAAGGATGGCGAGGTTTGCTGCGGTAGAGGCAGGGTGATCCATGCCAAAAGCCTCAATAGCAGGATCGTGGTGCGCGCTGAGGAGATGGCCCAATCCAATTCTTCAAAACGTTGATGCCTTTGTTCGTTCACAAGCTGTCTTATGGGGGCCAGCGGCGACTTAAAAGCAGGGATCTGTTCCATGGGGTATAGGATCTCTTCCAGAAAGACATCGAGATCACGTACTTGGCCAATCTTCTCCATCAGCCATTGCAAGTCAGGTAATAGAGCATTCCAGCGTTCATGGCCCACCACCTTTGAAAATGCTTTACGCAGGCTACGCAACCGGCGCAGAGCGACATGAGCTTGATGGACAGGTTCAAGAAGTTCAGGCATGGTCAGTACTCCGCTTAATTGATCCTGCAGGTACTGTAAATTAGCCAGGGCGATGGTTTGCATGGCCTGGCGAGATTCGGTCAGGGGCGAAAGCAGAGGCTCAGGAGGATGAGTGGGAACAGGTTGTTTAACATGGCCCACATAGAGCAAATAGCCCTGTTCTGCCTTATTTCGGTGTTGCAGGGCCATGCGCAGGTGTTGTGCCAGTTGCTCGCCCAGATCATAAACAGCCTGTAAGTCACCCTGTATGAGTTCCAGTTCAATTTCATTGATGGGCTGTGATCGAGTACCGCTGATGATATAGCCAGAGTCCAGGGCTATTTCGATACGTGTATCCGGTTCTCGAGTTACCATCCAGGTATTGCGTTTAATATCAGTCTGAAACAGGGGCTTAAGCGCGCCATGAATAGCAGGACTACATAAAAAATCGCTAGCTGGTCCAGGATCAAGATGATTTAGCTCGAGAGTCTGGCCTGAGACCAGGGTATCAAATTCTTGGTGTTGATGTAGGCCTGCTCCAGCCAGTTGGCGAAGTTTTAGGGTTTGTATCCAATGATTGCCTTGACGTCGTAGCCGTAAGCCCATCCCCTGATGCGCAAGATCCAGCGCCTGAGTGTCGTAATAAATACTGACTTGGTGCTCAAGGGCGGGGCCTTCAGCGTGCGGCAAGTTGGTTTTTAGCCATTGCTTGAATCTACGGTTCTGTGCTTTAGGCAGTTGCAGCTTGAGTTCGATTTCAATAGTCATATGCCCCTGCCTGATTGGAATCTATCCTGGTAAAATTGACCCCGTCAACAGTACCTGCTCAGTCTTCAGACTGTGCAGGATCAACATAGCCTTTGGGTAGCATGGGCAATGCCATTATGACAGTCAATACAGGCTTCATTCGTTTTCATGGCTTGTAGATGATGCGCTGCTGCATCAGGGGTCTGTGTCGATGTGGTCATGGCTTCAAAGCTATGACAGTTTCTGCAATCATGGGATGCAATATTGCGGACGTGTTAGGGCTAGGGAATGAGCCAGGGATGAGTTTGACCGCCTAGAACCAGAATGGGGCAGGCGGCGCGAGGTTTTGTATGGGAAGCTAGCTATTCGTGCAGGTCAGGAGGTACTGAAGCGACGGGTTGCCATCCGCTCGGGCAGGATGGGATGTAGGGGTAGTAACCTTGCGGCTGTTGACAGTAATACCAGGTGGAAGCGGGTGGTGGCGGCAGCGCGCCGGGAGCTATGGCGGTCTGCGGTGGAGGAGCTATAACCACAATAGGTGCTGTCATCGGGTAAGGGTATACCGGTGTGTTATAGAGTAACCAGCTGCCACCTACCTGCCACCACCAGCCGTAGCGACCGCCATGCCAGGACTGTAGCCAACGACCATGCCGCCAGTGTTCATCACCCATGCGTAGATGCCATCTATCACCATTCCATCGACGATGGTCATGTCCTCTGTTTCCGCGCTCACCATTAAACTCATCAGCATGGGAAGTTTGCAGTAGCCAGGGGAACAAAATTATGAGCGCAAGCAGGGGCCAAGTAAGACGCATGAGCAACTCCTATAATCCGTGGCAAAGAAATGATCATCGTGCCAAGAACGCGTCAACCTGAGTCAGGTTGACACAGTCTAGTGAAGTTTATGACGCTGATCCCCTAGCGCAGCTGCAATTTCCTGATCATCAAGGCGTGTCATTTGCACTATAGTCTGTCGTATGCCAGCATCAAGGATAGAGCGAGACTCTTGGGCTACTCGCAGTAGGGTTTCATCAAAAGTCAGCAGGCCCTGTTCGTTGACCCCAATGAGTCCCATGCGTTGCATCGTGATAATGAAGTTGCGAAAGAGAGCTTTGTCAAAAAACTCGGGGGCATTGAACTCATGGAGTATGGACAGTCGCTGGGCAAGGAGGCTACATAACTCCTCCAGACGTTTCTGATCGACGCTGCCTGAGCCCATATGAGTGAGCAGTGCTACCGTCATGAAATAGCGTTCCAGATTGGGAGCCACTGCGCCGCTTAAGACCTTGAGATAGGCAAATTCAGCGCTATTGGGGTTGGGCAAACTGAGTGCCTGGTCGTTACGTAGGAACAAGCCATTACTGACCAGCACATCAATACATGTCTGGATGGCTCCATCGACTTCGTTATCACTCCAGCGCAAAAAAAGCTCTGTCTGCAAGAAGGGGTAGATATTACAGACCATTTGCTTGAGTTCGGATTCGCGTAGGTAGATGTTATGCAACAGGAAACATCCTACCAGCGAGGGGATGGTAAACAGGTGCAAGGTATTATTGCGAAAATACGTCAGCAGGACCGCATGTTCTTCCTGAAGATAAGCGATGTCTCCTAAGGGGTGTTTGCGGCGCTGTACGGATTTAAGTTGTTCAGCGTAACGAATGATGGCATCGCCCGACAAGGCTGTAACGGTAATGTGGTCACTGTAAGGCGCCTGAGACAGCAGTTTCTTGTAGAGTTCGATTTGCTGGGCCAGCATATCGATATCCATGGCGTGTTTTTGCGTGGCCAGCAATGCCAGGCTGATCAGATTCATGGGGTTGACGACGGCGGCGGCATTAATGCTGGTAGCGATACGTCTTGCCAGCGTCTCGACCATATCGGCTACCCAGGGGCTTTGGCTGCAGTCCTCTTCTTGTTTCCACCCGGGGTGGCATTGATCCAGCAAGCCAGCCAGATAGATGGGGTCGCCAAAACTTAAATGTACCTTGCCAAAGGTTTTTTTCAAACGTCTGATGGTGCCGATGACTTGCAGCAGTGATTCTTTGCGTTTGGGTTGCCCTAACAATTCACCGACATAGGTGCGCCCTTCCATCAGCTTTTCATAGCCGATATAGGCAGGAATAAAGACGATGGGGCGAGCGTGGTCTCGCAAGAAACTAAGTACGGTCATGGACAGCATGCCGGTGCGAGGGCTCAACAGGCGCCCTGTACGCGAGCGACCTCCTTCAATAAAGTATTCGATGGAATAGCCTTTACTGATCATAACGTGCAGGTATTCGTTGAAAACGGCACCGTATAAGGGATTGTTCTTGAAACTACGGCGCAGGAAAAAGGCGCCACCCCGTCTGAGGATGGGGCCTACGATGGGCATATTCAGGTTGGCACCCGCAGCGATATGCGGTGTCATCAAGCCGCGCCGGAAGATAACGTAGGACAATAGCAGGTAATCAATATGGCTGCGATGGCAGGGCACATAGATAATTTCGTGTGTTTCGGCCAACTCAGCAACCTGATCGAGATGTTGCACATCGACACCATCGTAAAGCCTGGTCCATAGCCAGGTTAGAAAAATTTCATAGAGGCGAATGATAGGGTAGGAATAGTCGGCAGCAATTTCATGGATGTAAGAGCGGGCGCGTCGTTCCGCTGATTCGTCGCCGATGCGGTCCTGCCGTGAGGTGGCGCGAATGCCTTCTTGGACTTCCTGGGCATTCATGATGGCACTGACCAGGGTTCTGCGGTGAGAAAGGTCAGGGCCGATAGCAACTTCGCGCTGTCGTCGGAAATGTACGCGCAGAACACGAGATAATTTGCGTAAGGCCAGCTCACTGCTTGAGGTGCTTTCAGCCATGCTCCGCAAGGAGATGGGTTCGCTGAACCGCACCATGGTATTGCGGCCATGCAGCAAGATGGCAATGAACTGTTTGAATGCTCCCGGGGTCGCCCAACTGTCAGCAAACAAGATCTTCAGGATGGAACTTTCCTTGTCCGGAGCGCGGCCCCACAAGATGGAAACGGGAACTAGCTGAACATCTAGCTCCTGATGTTCATAGACAGCTTCCATGAGACGCAGTAAGCGAGGTGAGTAAGTAAAACGGTTCTGGCGCAATGGCCCGGCATGATCACCGCGTAAAAGAAAAAAAACCGAACTCTCTTCATGCAGGAAGAGGCCCTGCATAGGCCGCATCGCCCGCGGTAACCCCTGACGTCGAGTTTCTCGGTCGATGACCAGTAAGTTGGAAAAAAAACGGGTTTGCAGGACATAGCAAATCGGTTGATTATGGTCGAGTTGCAGTTCGCCAAGGTCTTCGGGGAATACCTGGGTGCGTACCCACAGGTATAGAATTTTGCGCGCCAGCCAGAAGAAAAAATTACCTAAGCCCAGTAGTCGCATGTATTTGTCATCAGTTCAACGTGTAGGTTAGGTTAGCAAAATGAATCTGTTCTCTGCAGAAAACCACGACCTTGCCATGTAACAAGACGTTACAGGCCAGGTTGGGGGGTATGTGTGTCGGCAAAGCGTTTTATGTCCTCAAGTGCTTGTCGCGCTTCGGGTAAGTAACGGATAAAAGCCTGAAAGACATGTGGCATGCCAGGCCAGATGCGTAACTCAACCTTGACTCCACAGGCTTGGGCTTGTTCAGCTAAGTGGATACTGTCATCAAACAGGATTTCCTGGTCACTGACATGTAGCAAGAGGGGAGGGAGCCCACGCAGGTCGCCATATACCGGGGAAAGGTAAGGGTTTTGTGTACTGCTAGTTCTCGCATGGTAGTGCCCCAAAGCACGTATGCCTGGGGCATCGAGCATGGCGTCGCGAGAGGCATTTCGCGTCATGGACGGGTTGTCCCCCGTCAGGTCGGTCCACGGCGAAAGACAGATAGCAGCCGAGGGCAAGGTGATCCCTGCATCACGCAGGCGTAGCAAGGTCGTCAACACCAAGTTGCCTCCTGCTGAGTCACCTGCCAGCAGTATATGTTTCGCCTCGATGCCAGCATGGAGTAGATGCTGATAAGCGCGGACACTGTCTTCTTGCCATTCATTAAATCCGGCCTCAGGGGCAAGGCGGTAATCCAGGGAAAAAACTCTGGCGTTACAGCGAGTAGCTAGCGCGGCTGTGAGATCACGGTGGCTGGCAGGGCTGCCCAGGATATAGGCACCACCATGCAGGTATAAAATGACGCGTGAACCGGGGTGGTTGGGTAAGATCCATTCGCCATGTAGATCTGGCAACTGCACGGGTTGTACCTGCACGCCTCGGGGGGCAGGTAGCCAATGAATCAGGCGATCAAAGCGGTGCCGTGCATGCAGTAGTTCCGTAGTTTCATCAGCGGTGACTGCAAAAATGGGTTTGATGAAGCGCCTTAGCGCAGCCTGTATCAGTCGCGCTTGCATGCTTTTGCCTGCCATGAACAGGTCCCCCCTGCCTACTCACATTAAAGCCACACCCTATCAAAAATATCTGATGGATGAAATGACCTGATCAGTTACAGCAGGTGATCATAATTCAATGCTGTCCCTTCAGAGCCTGGATGCGTTCCTCCAGGGGTGGGTGCGAAGCCATCAAGGCAGCTAGGCTAAAGCCTTCGTGCTGTCCCTCTGTGATGGCCAGAGCATGCATGCCATTGGGCATAGGGTCGGGTAGTCCCTGCTCTTGTTGCAAGCGTTCCAGGGCTGAGATCATGGAGTTACTCCCCGCAAGCCGAGCACCGGCTGCATCGGCGCGAAATTCTCTGTAGCGGGAAAACCACATAAGGATGATGTTGGCGAGTAGGCCCAGCACGACATCTCCGATCATGGACGTGATGTAATATGCGATGCCTGGAGAGTCGCTTTCGTTGTTAAAGACACTGCGGTCGACAAAGTTACCAATGATGCGGGCAAAGAACATCACGAAAGCATTAAGGATGCCTTGTATCAGAGCCATGGTTACCATATCGCCATTGGCAACATGACCAATTTCATGGCCGAGCACCGCTCGAATTTCATCACGGTTCATTCGCTGTAGCAGCCCTGTCGAAACAGCCACCAAGGCATCATTGCGATTCCATCCGGTGGCGAAGGCGTTGGATTGCACGCTGTCAAAAATAGCGACCTCAGGCATATTGATGCCAGCTCGTTCTGCCAGATTGGCAACGGTAGACAGCAACCAACGTTCAGCTTCGCTGTTGGGTTGAGTGATAATCTCAGCACCGGTTGCCTTACGGGCAATCCACTTGGAGAGCGCCAAGGAAATCAATGAGCCTAGGCTACCCCATATAAAACATAGTACTAACAGGGGGCCAAGCTGTTGTTGTCCATGGCTGAATGTGCTGCCTATGCCCAAGATGTTCATGATCAAACCAGCCATGATCATGACAGCCAGGTTAGTACCTAAAAACAGCAAAATACGTAGCATGTCACTCTTCCATCAAAAAAGTGGTGTTCATAGATCGTGGGGGCGACTGAACCAAATGCAAGTAGCCAACGGTTGTGTTTGGTTAAACGCGCTGACGTCGCCGGTAGCCCTCAAGAAAGCGTGCTATGCGCCCGATCACTTCAGTCAATTCATCCCTCTGTGGTAAAAATACGACGCGAAAATGATCCGGAGTCGGCCAGTTGAAGCCTGTACCCTGAACCAGCAGGACTTTTTCTGTTTCCAGCAGTTCGAGGATAAATGCCTGGTCATCGCTGATAGGGTATATATCAGGATCTAGGCGGGGGAACAGGTATAAAGCCCCTTCAGGTTTGACACAGGTAACACCGGGAATAGCCGTCAAGAGGCTATGCGCCAGATTACGTTGTTCTAGCAAACGCCCTCCGGGCATGATCAGGTCATTGATGCTTTGGTAACCCCCCAAAGCTGTTTGTACAGCATGCTGAGCCGGCACATTGGCGCATAAACGCATGGAGGCCAACATATCGAGGCCTTCAATATAGTCCTGGGCACGGCGCTTATTGCCACTGACCATCATCCAGCCTGCGCGAAATCCTGCGATACGGTAGGCCTTGGATAAACCATTAAAGGTTACCACAAGCAAATCATCAGCTAAGGTGGAAAAAGAGGTATGAACGGCATCGTCGTAAAGGATCTTGTCGTAGATTTCGTCAGCAAACACGATCAGATCATGGCGACGTGCAATATCAGCCATGCCTTCCAGGATATGACGCGGGTAGCAAGCTCCGGTAGGATTGTTAGGGTTGATGATGACCAAGGCGCGTGTTTTTTGTGTGATGCGCTTTTCTATATCTGCCAGATCAGGATACCAGCCAGCCTGTTCATCGCAAAGATAATGTATGGCTGTGCCGCTAGAGAGGGTGACAGCGGCTGTCCATAGGGGATAATCAGGAGCGGGAACCAGGACTTCATCGCCATCATTGAGCAAGCCTTGCATGGCCATGACGATCAGTTCCGATACACCATTGCCGATGTAGATATCATGGACATCTACGCCAAACAGTCCTTTTTGTTGGTAATACTGTACGACGGCCTTTCGAGCTGAAAACAGGCCACGTGATTCACTGTAACCTATGGCGTTAGGTAGATTGAGAATGACATCTTCTAGGATTTCCTGCGGTGCTTCAAACCCAAAGGGTGCCGGGTTGCCGATGTTCAGCTTAATGATGCGATGTCCCTGTTCTTCCATACGGTTGGCTGCTTTCAGAATGGGGCCGCGAATGTCATAGCAAACGTTTCTGAGTTTGGCAGATTTGGTGATTTCCATGATGGCTAACCCGGGACGTGAAAAAAGCCATGATAACGCAAAGCGTGTATCAGGGCTAACAGAGGCTGGCATTCTGTTCGTGGATTTTGTATAATATCGAGCATGATTTAATTGTGTGCGATTTTATTTTCACGCCTCATAGATCTAGGGCGGTGTTACAGTGTTGATGGTGTAGGAGGTGTTTATGAATCAGCCAGAAGATAATAGCTACGCGCTCTGGAAACAGAAGCTAAGCCCGGAGCAGTACAAGGTATGCCGTTGTTCGGCGACAGAAGCTCCATTCTCTGGTGTTTATTGGGATTACCATGAGAGGGGTGTCTATCATTGTGCTTGCTGTGATGAGCCTTTGTTTGACTCGCAGCACAAGTTTGATTCAGGTACAGGTTGGCCCTCATTTTTTCAGGCAGCCGATAATGTGAGTGAACAGATTGATCGTAGCCATGGCATGATTCGCACGGAGGTACGGTGTGCTACTTGCCAAGCCCATCTAGGGCATGTATTTGAGGATGGCCCTGCACCAAGCGGGCGCAGATTTTGTGTGAACTCACTGTCCCTGGTGTTCAAGGGACCATCGGAAGTATGACGAAAGGGAGCATGTCAGATGAGCAGCATCTATGATTTTAATGCAATGACGATAACCGGCGAAGAAAAGTCGCTGAGTGACTACCGTGGTAGGGTGCTCTTGGTGGTCAATACAGCCAGCAAGTGTGGATTCACCCCTCAGTTTAAAGGACTGGAAACCTTGTATGAAACTTATAAGGATCGTGGGCTGATGGTGCTTGGTTTTCCGTGCAATCAGTTTCTCAGTCAGGATCCGGGTAGCGATGCTGAAATCAGTTCATTCTGTGAGCTTAACTATGGGGTTTCTTTTCCCATGTTTTCCAAGATTGATGTCAATGGAACGCATGCACATCCCCTGTTCAAGCATCTCGCCGAAGAGGCTCCCGGGTTATTGGGTATCAAGGCTATTAAGTGGAATTTCACCAAATTCCTCGTCGATGCTCAGGGTAAGGTGGTACACCGGTATGCACCTACGGCAGAGCCGGCTTCCATGGCTTCAGATATCGAGGCATTGTTGGTGCACTAACTGCGCGATTGCCGATAGGCTTTAGGAGTTAGCCCTGTCCATCGCTTGAAAGCGCGTGTAAAGTTGCTTAAGTCGGAGTAGCCCAAGCGCTCGCTGATGTGTTCAATGCTCAGGCGATGGTCTTCCAGCAGCAGGACAGACCGTCGTTTGCTGCTTTCTTCCAGGAGTTCACTGAAGCTGGTTTCATGTTGAGCCAGCTGACGTTTCAGGGTGCGGCTGGATAAGTGCAAGGCAGCGGCCACTTGCTCAACGCCGGGAAAACCGCTACCTGCTTTTTCTGTGCAGCCTTGCTCAATCAGCTGTCTGACACGGGATAGAAAATTTCCGTGGCGACCTAGTTGCGTCATTTCCTGTTCACATTGTTCTAGCGCCAGTCGCAGAGCAACAGGATCTGCCATCAGCAGGGGATAGTCCAGATAACTTGATGAGAAAGAAAAACGGTTATGCGGCTGACCGAAGCGTAATAGTCCTGAACGTGTCTGGGTCATGGCCAAGAGACCGGGAGGTTCGGGAAAATCCAGATCAACACGCGCAAATAATTTGAAAACATGACCATCAAATCAGCTGCTCCTGCTCAT
>JABEVH010000057.1 GCA_013043915.1 Pseudomonadales bacterium | reverse complement strand
TATCATGCGTGCAAGTATAGACACCGACAACCCTCCCTGTAGGCGAACCGAAAAAAAACTTATTAAAGATAATCAAGTCAGGAAAAACTGCAAAAAAAAGCGACCCTCATGGATCGCTTTTTTCAAGGGGGAGTCTAAACCCCTAAATGGCGCAGCGGACGGGACTCGAACCCGCGACCCCCGGCGTGACAGGCCGGTATTCTAACCGACTGAACTACCGCTGCATGATCGGTATGGTGGGTGCTGAGGGGATCGAACCCCCGACCCTCTCCTTGTAAGGGAGATGCTCTCCCAGCTGAGCTAAGCACCCATCAGTGTCGTGGGGGCGCATTATAGGGAGATTTACAGACGAGTCAACGCTTTTCAGGCAATATCGATAACTATGCTTGAATTAGCACCTTGGTGCCAGGGCTGACAAACGAAAAAAGCTCAATAATTTCATCATCATGCAATCGAATACAACCATGTGAACGCGGCACTCCCATCGGCTCAGAGGGTGGGGTGCCATGTATATAAATATAACGCTGCATGCTATCGACTTCACCAAGACGATTCAAACCAGGTTCCATACCACACAACCAAAGAATGCGAGTCAGTATCCAATCTCGATCAGGGTAACGATCAGCAAGCACCTGAGACCATATCTCTCCGGTTGGCCGGCGCCCTACATACACCGCACCACGAGGCTGATTAGCACCCACCATAGCTCGCACGCAATGCCAACCACGAGGTGTTTGCTCGCTACCCTTGTGCTCACCTACACCCAATCTGGCCGTAGAGCAAGATAAGGTATTGACCACCTGTTCATTATTTAGCAAATACAGGCGCTGCTGAGCGACATCCACACGCAAACTACGCACGCTCAAGCATCCTCATCGCTACTGATATATTGACGATAATGATGGCCTATAATATGCATGGCTTCCTCTGCGCTATCGACGAGTTGCAGCAAGTCCATATCATCATGACCTATACACCCCTGCTGCAAGACACGAACACGCAACCAGTCCACCAGGCCCTGCCAGTAGTCCTTGCCCACCAACACGACAGGAAAGGGCTCAATTTTCTCGGTCTGTATCAAGGTGATGGCTACAAAAAGCTCATCGAGCGTGCCAAACCCTCCGGGGAAAATAGCAAAAGCCACAGCATGTTTGATAAACATGAATTTGCGAACAAAGAAATAGCGAAAACTCAGACTGATATCTTGATAGGCGTTGGGGTGCTGCTCCATAGGCAGGGTGATGTTCAGTCCGATGGAGCGTTTACCATGCCCAAAGGCCCCCTTGTTACCCGCTTCCATGATGCCCGGCCCCCCTCCCGTAATGACGGGAATACCTGCATCGGCGAGCAAACGACCTAGTTGCTCTGCTTGCTGATAGTAAGGGTCATCAGGACCTAGGCGAGCACTACCAAAAATATTGACTGCAGCTCCTATTTTGGCCAGATGTTCAATACCGTCGACCAATTCAGACTGTATACGCAACACTCGCCACGCTTCAGGCATTTTTTTATCAAACATAAGCCTTCCCACTGCAGACACCTCGCACGGAGGCCTTATCAGCAGTGTAGCAAATCTTCAGTGAAGGGTATGAAGTCCTTCCAGGTTCTCAGAAGAACCACGGCGCGTAATATCACCCACAGCTTGCAAACCAGCCGCTATCATCACCCGTGTCACTTCACTAAGGTGCTCGCCTAACATCACTTGCGCATCAGAAGAAAACTGCAACCGCAGCAAAGGAGGAGCTGATTGCACATCACCCTCACGCCGCAATTCAACCTCACCTGGGGCAGTTTCCACGATCTCCAGCCAGGCCGCATCTACCGCTCGTTTATCCTGCACATTCCAATCCTCTGGCCGTTATACGCTTCACCATTCCTGCATTTCCCGCCTAAATTCAGACACCCACGTTCGAATACCTTTTAACCAAACCTCCAGCATCACCAGCATAGATGTATCATCTCTACCAAGATCAATACGCCGATCATCCACCTGACCCCGCATAACGGCAGGTTCTTGCAAGGTTTGCCAGGCTCGCAGAAAATGCCCCAACCACGACGAAGGGTCGGCCAAAGCTGCCCTGATCTGCACCACCTCCGGTGCCACGAGCCCTTGTTGCTTCAGGGCTGCCTCCAAGGCATCAACATCTGCGATATCAGGCAATCTGTAAAAAGCGGCCAATTCACGTAACAAAGATTGCCAAGCTAATCCCAGATGCATCGTACATGATTCAGCGTAGGATACCGCCCAAGCATCCTGTTGGAAACGTCCGCTGTCGGACAAAACTTCACGGTAAGCAGAAAAGTGCAGCTGGGCATGATTTATTTTTTCATTCGTTCGCCCAATCTGGGTGCGCAGATCAGGGGAAGTCATGACTTACCCCTTGTGCTGGCCAAAGCTTTTTCTGTGATATGCCAGCGACCTTCACGATAGTGCGCCTGCCAACCTGTGGGCTTTCCATCTTCATCGGTTGCCACATACTGCTCTTTCGTTTTACGTGAATAACGCACAGTCGCCGCTCGCCCCTGTGAGTCCTGCGCAGGTGCATCAACAAGAAAGCGGTACTTAGGATCAAGTTGATCAGCTACTGAACGCAACTCATCCACCGTCGGAGCCCGAGTCTCGCGATGTTTGGGAAACTGGCTAGCCGCTAAGAATAACCCAGCAGCACCATCACGCAATAAAAAGAAGTCGTCTGTCTTTTCACAACGCAGATGCGGCATGGCAATAGGTGCCGACTTAGGGGGAGCAGCTTCACCATTGCGTAACAACTCTCGGGTATTTCCGCACTCTGCCCGAGTA
>JABEVH010000056.1 GCA_013043915.1 Pseudomonadales bacterium | reverse complement strand
GGATCAAGCCGGCCCCATGACACGTAGCGCCGAAGATGCGGCCTTGTTGATGAACATCCTGGCAGGCCATGACCCCAAGGACTCCACCAGTATCGAGCGCGATGTACCTGACTACACCGCTGAATTGCAAAACTCAATAGCGGGACTACGTATAGGCCTTCCGCGTGAGTTTATGAATGATCAGCTTGATGCGGGGATTGCCGGACTGATACAACAGGCTCTTCAGCAATTACGTTCGCAAGGCGCCATCCTGGTTGATATTGATCTGCCGCATGTAGCCCATTCAGTCCCAGCTTATTACGTCATTGCTCCAGCTGAAGCCTCCAGCAATCTCTCCCGCTTTGACGGGGTACGTTTCGGCCATCGCTGCGAGATGCCACGCGATCTTGAAGATCTCTATAAACGTAGTCGTAGCGAGGGCTTTGGCACTGAAGTCAAACGCCGCATTATGATTGGCACCTATGCACTTTCAACCGGATACTACGACGCCTACTACCTCAAGGCGCAACAAATTCGCCGATTGATAAAGCAGGATTTTATCCAGGCATTCACCCAATGCGATGTAATTCTTGGCCCTACATCACCCAGCCTGGCATTTCCCCTAGCTGATCGGCAAAATGACCCTGTTTCCATGTATCTCTCTGACATTTATACGATTGCTGTCAATTTGGCTGGACTACCTGGCATGAGCCTGCCCTGTGGATTTTTGCAAGGGCTTCCTGTTGGCATGCAACTGATTGGGCCTTATTGGAGCGAAGAGCGCTTGCTCAATGTCGCCCACCGCTATCAACTGGCTTGCCCTTGGCATCAACAGATGCCGGCAAGCTTCGCCTGAGGATTAACTGATGTCTTGGGAAGCCGTTATCGGGCTGGAGGTTCATGTCCAGCTTAACACCCGTTCCAAAATATTTTCCGGTAGCTCCACAGCCTTTGGTGCTGAACCCAATACCCAGGCTAGCCTGATTGATCTGGGTATGCCTGGTGTATTACCTGTACTCAATGCTGAAGCGGTGAAAGCTGCTATACGTTTTGGTTTGGGGATACAAGCCGACATTTGTCGCCACTCAGTGTTTGCTCGTAAGAACTATTTTTACCCCGACCTCCCCAAGGGCTATCAGATTTCTCAGCTCGAACACCCCATCGTAGGCCCAGGTCATCTGGATATCGATCTTGAAGAAGGTAGCAAGCGCGTACGCATCACCCGTGCGCATCTCGAAGAAGATGCTGGCAAATCGCTGCATGAAGACTTTAGCGGCATGACGGGCATTGACTTAAATCGGGCAGGCACTCCCCTGCTTGAAATCGTCTCTGAACCTGACATGCGCAGTGCTCGTGAGGCGGTGGCCTACCTCAAAGCCATCCATGCCCTGATACGCTACCTGGATATTTCAGATGGGAACATGGCTGAAGGCTCCATGCGTTGTGACTGTAATGTCTCAGTCCGTCCTACGGGGACAGAGCCTCTAGGTAAGCGCTGCGAAATCAAGAACGTCAACTCGTTCAAATTTGTTGAAAAAGCCATTCAATACGAGATCCAGCGTCAAATTGACCTACTTGAAGATGGCGGCAGCATCATTCAGCAGACGCGCTTGTATGACGCTGAACGCAATGAAACCCGTCCTATGCGTAGCAAGGAAGAAGCGAATGATTACCGCTATTTTCCTGACCCTGATCTTTTACCCGTCGTTATCGATGATGCCACCCTGGAACGTGAGCGCTTGAGTTTGCCCGAATTACCTCAAGCACGTCATACTCGTTTTCTATCGCAGTATGGTTTAAGCGATTATGATGCTCGCATTCTGGTTAGCGACCGTGATCTTGCCGAGTATTTTGAAGCCACTGTTGTTGCCTCGCAAGGCCAGGCCAAGGCTTCTGCCAACTGGATTATGGGGGAACTCTTGGCGGCTCTGAATCGTGAAGAATGGGAGCTTAGTGCATGCCCTGTTAGCGCAGAACAATTAGGTGGGCTACTGATTCGAATCACTGACAAGACGGTTTCCGGTAAACTGGCCAAACAGGTGTTTGCCGCCTTATGGCAAAAAGAAGGCAACAGTGCCGATGCCATTATCGAGACTAGGGGATGGCGCCAAGAGACAGATAACGATCTGATAGCCAGCTTGGTCGATGCCGTACTCACTGAGCACCCTGACCATGTAGCGGCATTTAGGGCAGGCAAAGACAAGCTATTGGGCTTCTTCGTGGGAGAAATCATGAAGCGTTCCAAGGGCAAAGCCAACCCTAGTGCCGTTAATGAGCTTTTGATGTCACGGTTGCGGGGTGACTAGCCTCCCAGTCTTTAAGCAGCCCGCGGGCATGGGTCACGTCCTGCGGGCTCATTTCAAGTTCCAGGACATCACGCGACTCGGCGGCATCGTCAACCTGATTAGCAGCAAGACTTAAGTACATCCAGGCACGCGACACATCTCGCGTCACACCATCCTCTCCCAGCAGCAGCAGGCCAAGTCGATACTGGGCCTGAGCATCGCCATGCTCTGCAGCCTGGCTGAAATGCTTGGCTGCTTCACCGTTATCTCCAATTACATTGGTATATAGCTCACCTAAATCAGTTTCAGCATCCACATTTCCCATGGACGCTGCCTGCTCAAAACATTCGAGAGCTTTTTGAGTATCTTGAGGCACTCCATCACCATCTTCGTAGAGCTCTCCCAAACGGGTCAATGCATCAGGCTCAGCTTGTGTGGCCGCTTTTTGATACCAAAAGGCCGCCGTAACAAAATCACCTTGCCCTTCTTCATAGCTAGCTCCCAGAAGATCCTGGGCATCACGGTCGCCAGATTGAGCTAACGGGCTAAGCACACGTATAGCCTGTGCATAGTCCTCTCGGTCATAGGCCTGAGCACCTTCCTCCAAGGGAGATGCCGCTGATACCGTCTCGATAACACCCGCCATGGTCATGGCTATAACCACACGCGGGGTAGATGTCCATACTTTGGATTGCATCTTAAATGCCTGCAACATGCAGCTTTCTTCCCCTACACCTGATGAGGCGAGTCTGCCTAGGAGCCTCATTGTAGAGCAGACTAGTTCAGCTTGCAGCAAATTCCTTATTTGCATGACAGCGCATGACGTGCTAGAAAAAAGCCCACGTGACTATAAGCAACCTCAGCTGACCTGGAGAGTGACATGCAAGGAT
>JABEVH010000055.1 GCA_013043915.1 Pseudomonadales bacterium | reverse complement strand
ACGTCATGATGCAGCAGCCTCTGCTACGCCAAGGCTTTCATGCTCGGGGGCGTCGGCTCGCCTTCATGAGCGTTAGTACAATAGCTTTGCCATGCTATTGCTTTCATAAGGAGGGCGAAAAATGAGACCCGAAGTGATTGGACTCATTGGTTTTGGTGCTTTTTGTCTGGTGATTGCTTGGAGCTATGTGTACTACGTTCACATGCATTTCAAGGACAAACACCAGTCATTATTTAAAGGCGAGGATAGGTAAGGTGTCTGTCATGAGCACTTCTGACTCATTAATGCTGAGTGCAGCAGTCATCGTCTTTGGTGCTATGGCTATGACGGTCGGTATCGTTGTTTGGGTCTACAAAACTGATCGCTTGAAGTTGGGGAAAGACGGTAAGGCCAAAGGAAGAGCTAAAAAAGGAAAGGGGAGTTACCGTCATGCATGATTTCATCCAGGGGTTCATCAAAGGGGCTAGGGAAGCACCCCGTGCGTATTTTGCCCCAGCATTCGCTCTTTGGCGTGCGGTTCTGAGCTTGCCTAGCATGACACAAGAACTGATGCAGACCAAAAATGCAGCAGAGGACTGAAAGCCTGAGAAAACGTGAGGGTTAAAGGCTTACCGCCAGGGTTACCCACAGGCATATCCACGGTAAGATATCCCTAAAGTGATCGATAGATCGCGTTGCACAAAAGGCAGAAATTTTGGCGACCTTAGGTAGCAACAGGTGGGTGCCAATTACCATGAGTGTTATCGGGTTTACGACATCTGCTACAATAACGAGATGAATAGAAATTTTTGCATTTTTCTGTTGAAAAACATTATAAATGTGCTAAATTTATACAATCAGTTGCCGTTCGCGTGATGGTGGTGTAAAGGTAGCTAGCCTTTATAAATAACTAGCATAAATCATGCCTGCGTAGTGTGGGCTAAAATTAGCCGGCAGATGTCATGTCTGTCTGCTCAAAAATAATCACGGGCCTAGTTGCGCCGATGATTTTATCAGAAAATTGATTTCATCAGTATCTCTGGTGAATGTCAATACCTCATCATCGAATTCATTATAATGAATTTGATTTCTAAGAAAATTGCAGTCGTTTACATGACGCGCAATGTAATCTGCGCAAATTTATGCACTTATAAATTAAGTGCAGTCAAAAATACAGTTCGAACTGTATTAATAAAAAAGCATTAATGTGGTCGTGTATTTAATGCCTTGTCCTGCGTGATATAAAATATGTATCATATTAATGCAAATATTAATTGCGTTGCTATGAATAAATATTATCTTTTCTATTATGAAATTTAGATACATTCTTATGCTGCCCTGTTGAGCACAAAGAGACAGTCGAGAATACTAACAACTTTTGTTAGTTAAAACATGTGGTTAGCGTGGTACTGCTAGCGACGAAAAAGCGACGAAAATCGCTGAGGTGCAGAGCAAACTGCCTAAATAAAAAACCCAGGTTTTGCGCTTGTGGATGCTGTTCCCAAGCAGAGGTATCTCTTGTAGCCCATGAGTAGCGTGACGGCGGCATGGTAGCAATTAACTGGTAATTTTTACAGCACAGGGCATGCGTACGTGACTAGCCGCCGGAGCCAAAAAATTCCGTGCATACCACTAAACAACTCATTTCTGTTACGTCGTCATACTATGCATGCCTCGCCACATCATATTGCCACATCATATTAATTATGAAGTTTTATGTGTAATTTATGTGATACGGCAACCTCAAAGATTGGGTGCCTGAACAGTGCCCAATCCGCTTAGTTTTTATCGGTTTATAGATGCACAATGCATTCATAAACCGATAAATATTTAATAGGAGAACATCATGAGTAGAAATTTTAGGCTAGGTAGCAGAGATATGGGTAAGGCTGGTTATTATGCACTTGACCGTGAACGAAAAGCCGGACAAATCAGCTATTCAACAGTTGCTACAAATTCTCAGCGATTCAATGACTTTTGTGATTATGCTAAATCAGTTGGCATTAATAAAATGGAAAATGTGACGCATGATATTCTAAGAGGATATGCTGATCATTTAAAAAATGAAAATTTAAGTACCTCAACAATTCAAAACAGAATTAGCTCAGTTAACAGTGTTATGAGTGCTGCAACTGGTGGGAGATGGACTGCGTTGACAGCTGTTCACGACCTGAATGTTAAGAGGCGAACTCGAGTCCGCACTCAGGTGGCAGATGGCATGAACAGAACCGGGGTGGAGGACGCGGCAAAATGCCTACGCACAGCGGGTCTAGAAAATGCTGCCGGCGTTATTGAACTGGCGAGAGATCTCGGATTGAGGTGCAAGGAAGCGAGCCTTCTCCCTCTTTCACACGCAGTCCTTCAGGCAGAAAAATTTGGCCATGTCACGATTAACTATGGAACGAAGGGCCACCAAGCGCGGCAGGTACCTGTATCTGGAAAAGCCCTTGAAAGGTTACGTTTATTGGCTGCAGGGTGCCCTGAGATCTGCCTGGTTCCAGATATGCAAACGTATAGACAGTTTGTGGATTCAGAACTACGTGAAGCGCGGTCGGTGCTCAAAATACACAAAATTTCCCGACCACATGAACTGAGAGCCGCGTACGCACAGGAGCGCTATGAGCAGTTAATCGAGCAGGGAGTAGCTGAAAAAAATGCACGGATGGTGGTTTCTGAGGAGCTAGGGCACCATCGAATCGACGTTGTTTCATCCTATATTGTGCGAGACAGATTATGATCGATAGAGACGTTGAAGCTATGCTGCGCAAAAGAAGGAAAAAGCTTAAGGGGCAGAAGGGTAGCGCGGATGCCTATATTCGGCGCGCACTGACATTTTTTCGTTTTTGCAATAAAAAGGCGTGTTACATAGGTAAGGGGGACGTTCACAAGTTTTACCGTACGCGCCAGGGGCAGGCGCAGGCCACGCTTCGTGACTATTACTATTCTATAAAATGGCTAAGCGAGTTGAGAGTTCTTCAATTTGAGCCACCAAAATATGACGAGTAAGGGGGTGTAAGCCCTAACCCTCGAAAATTTTGTGGCAGGGGGAAAATGCCAGCTGTGTTACTTCTTAACCTCGTTTTGGCTCTAAAGGCATACAAGTTGACTTGGTCTTAACAGGTATTTGACTGCCTATGCCTGACTACCCATTAACATACGTTAAGACTATACGTCTGATCTTTCAATGAGTTACTGTCATCAGTGTGGGACGACAAAATTTTCGAAGGTTAATCTTCCATTGGACTTGATGTTTATGCTTAGCAACTTTGCTGGAGACGCCGGGTGATAAGAAGATCAAAACAGGTGTCAGATGGTGAGTTTCCAGTGGTTAGCTTTGCCGAGTGCCCAGCCAAGACGTTTTTGACTAACTCAGGTCTGAGGCAGGGTCGTAGCGTTCTCAACCATTGTCAGATCGTGGGGGAAGTAGCTAAGGAAATCATTGCACGCTATCCGTTTGAGCTGCGTGCCAAACTTTTCCCGGATGGTGCAGTCTTGGCAGCTGCCTCTCACGATATTGGTAAGGTCAGCCCCTTTTTTTTAGAGAAGATTCTGCAGGCCTGTGGCCAGGGTTCAGGAAGGATTAACCCGCAGTTGGAAAGAGAGTGGGGGGGGCATGCGGGTGTTAGCGAGGTCACGGCTAAAGCTCTCGGTGCCCCCAGGTATGTTCCAGAAATCCTGGGCCAACATCATGGTTTCTCGCCTCAGGTAGCTGGTAGGCGTGCACACGATGATGTTTTTGGCGGACTGATGTGGCAGCAAGAGCGTGAGGCCTTAGTGCAGGAGTTGAAGGCTCGACTTGGAGTGGACTGGCCGCAGATAGAGTCAATACCACAAGCGAGGCTGGTAGCAGGGCTGACATCGGTTTCGGACTGGATTGGCTCGGGACAGTTTTTTGAGAACCCCGCCGTGCCTTGGCTGGACAATATCGTTCGCAGTCTGGATGAGGCGGGGTTTATATTGCCTACATACCAGCCAAGCCTGTCTTTTCAGGAAGTTTTTGAGTTTGATCCTAGACCTGCGCAACAACAACTGATCGATGCTGTTATTGCTCCAGGTGTCTATGTACTGGAGGCTCCCATGGGTATGGGTAAGACAGAAGCTGCGTTATACGCGGCCTACCGCATGCTTAAGGGGGGGCATGCCAGCGGTATCTATTTTGCTTTGCCCACTCAACTAACGTCTAACAAGATCTACGAGCGGTTCAATGCCTTTTTAAGTCAGGTGGTGGCGAATGGTTGCCAGCATCGCTCATTGCTATTGCATGGCAGTGCCTGGATGTTGCAGGAATCTGAGATGGGTGAGGAAGGTAGTCCAGGTGGCGCTTGGTTCCATCATGCGAAGCGGGGATTGCTGGCGCCATTTGCCGTCGGAACAGTGGATCAGGCGCTGATGGCTGCGATGAATGTTAAACATGGCTTTGTACGAGCGTTTGGCTTGGCGGGCAAGGTGGTTATTCTGGATGAGGTGCATACCTACGATGCCTACACGGGAACTTTGCTGGATGCCTTGGTGGAATTGTTACGTGCTTTGCATTGTACGGTGATTA
Source organism: Pseudomonadales bacterium (assembly GCA_013043915.1). Lineage (GTDB taxonomy): Bacteria > Pseudomonadota > Gammaproteobacteria > Pseudomonadales > Moraxellaceae > JABEVH01. The sequence goes on along the minus strand of JABEVH010000055.1, from coordinate 6,968 downwards.
TACTCAGTGCGACTCTGAGTCGTGATCGTCGCCAGCAGTTACTGAATTGCGACTTGGATTGCGACGCCTACCCGTTAATAACGGCGCTGCCGAATAGTGAGTCAAAGTCAGAAAGAGCCATTCCGGTCGAGTTTAGCCATCACGTTCATATAAGGTTGTGGGAACAGGATAGGCCAGCCATTGACGAGGCCATTGTACGTGCCTCGGGTGGTCAGCAAGTGCTGTGGATTGAGAACTCGATTGCGGATGCCCAAGAGCGCTATCTGGATATTGCAGCCAGGGCTGTTGAGCTTGGCTTGGATTGTGGCCTTCTGCATTCGCGGTTCACAGCTGACGACCGGCAAGGCATTGAAGACCAGTGGGTGGGTCTTTTTGGTAAGCCTGGACGGGAACAGCGTCACTTGCGCGGCCGCATTCTGGTGGGGACTCAGGTTCTGGAACAGTCCTTAGACATTGATGCGGATTTTTTGATTTCTCGGTTTGCGCCTACGGACATGATTTTGCAGCGGTTGGGGCGATTGTGGCGACACCCATGTACGCCCAGGCCGGTCTTGACTCGTTGCGAGGCTTGGCTGTTGGCGCCAAGTCTTGAGTGCGCCGTAGCGGCACCTCAGCAGGCTTTTGGAAGTACCGCTTTTGTTTATAGCCCGTACGTATTGTGTCGCAGCTTGGAGGTCTGGCAGGGCCTCACGGCGTTGCAGTTGCCGAATGATATTCGGCAACTGATTGAGCAGACCTATATTTCCCGTAGCGAAGAGGGCCTACTGGCGACCTACCTCCATGAGTTAGACCATGGAACACGCTGGCGAACTGGCCGCCATGCCATGCGGCAGCTGGCTCGGGTGACCCTGGCCGAATCAGGGAATACCCTGCCCGAAAGCAAGGCACAAACTCGGTACAGCGAGGCCGATAGCTATGAGGTCCTGCTGCTCAGGCAGATATCGCTTGTCCCGGATCAGGAATCGAGCTGGCTGACTCTGCTCAATGGCGATAAAGTCGCTTTACCTTGGGATCGCCATCGGCTTAGCAAGGGTGATTGGCGCAAACTCAGTGCCTGCTTGATGCGCCAGGTGATTTCAGTGCGTCCCCAGGATGCCCCCCTGCAAGTGGCCATCAATATATTAAAAAAGATCGGGCTGCATCATTGTTTCTATCTGGGCAGTCCTGAGCAGGACGAAGCTATTCTGAGAGTGGCGCTAGTGGATGAGATGGGTGTACTACATGGAATACAAGGTTCACGAATACATGATAAATACACGTTGAACTATCGGAACGATCTAGGTTACAGGGTGATCAAAAACTAAGGATGGGTATATGCAAAACTGTTTTAATCTGGTGGATGAGCCTTGGATTCCCATTGTGGATATCGGTCGAGTCAGTCTTCGTCAGATATTCTCCAATCCACAATATCGTGGACTGGGTGGCCATCCGGTTCAAAAGATTGCCTTGATGAAATTATTGTTGGCCATTGCCCAAGCGGCAGTGACTCCGAGGGATGATGTCGACTGGCGGGAGTTGGGTGTCGGGGGATTGGCTCAGCACTGTTTAACCTATCTGGAGCAGTGGCGTGAACGATTCTTCCTATATGGAGAACATCCCTTTCTACAGATGCCGGCTATCGCAGCCGCCTCTATACAGAGCTTTGGCGCCGTATTACCAGAAGTATCTACAGGTAATACCACAGTGCTTAACCAAACTCAGGTGCAGCGGTCCCTGGACGATAGCGAGAAGGCTGTTTTGATCGTCGTGCTGATGGCCTTCGCTCTGGCTGGCAAAAAGACAGACAACAGCATCGTACTTAGCCCCGGCTATGTGGGAAAGCGCAATGATAAAGGTAAACCATCGTCGAGTAAACCTGGTCCGGCAGTTGCCCATATGGGCCTCTTGCATAGCTTTCTACTTGGCGGGAGCCTGCTAGAGTCGCTTTGGTTGAACTTGTTCACCACAAGACAAATTGCGAGCGCTGCGATTTTCCCGGAGGGGATGGGGATTCCACCCTGGGAAGTCATGCCGGCAGGTGAGGACTGCCCGGTCGCGCGCACGCTTAAAAATTCCCTGCAAGGGCGGCTCCTTCCTATATGTCGCTTTTGTTTGCTGACCGACAAGGGACTACATTACTCAGAGGGTTTGGCCCATGCAGGGTACAAGGAGGGTATGGCAGATCCTTCGGTAGCGGTGAATTACGCCGGCAAAGAGCCCAAGGCCTTGTGGGTAGATCCTGAAAAGCGCCCTTGGCGCGAGTTGACTTCTTTATTGGGCTTCTTTGAGCAACAAGGTAGTCAGGGCTTTCAAAGCCTGCAAATCAATACCTGCCTCAATCGTGCCCGAGATGTGACAGAGGCTTTTGCCATTTGGTCAGGGGGACTTAGGGTTAGTAGCAATGCAGGTGAACAGTATGCGTCTGGTAGTGATGATTTTGTCGAATCACAGATATGGCTGGACAGTCATCAGCTAGGCCAGATTTGGTTTGCCCAACTCAGGAGTGAAATGACTGCATTGGACAAGCTGGCCAGAAATCTTTATGGACATGTGGCAGCTTTCTTTAAGGATCAAAAACTAGAAGGGGCTGATTTTGCTGCCCAGGCAACCCACCTCTTCTGGCAACTTTGCGAACGCTCTTTTCAAGAGTTGGTCAATAATTGCGATAACGGTGAAGAGCAGAGCTTACAACGGCAGCATCTACGCAGGAAGTTTGCAGCGTATATACATCAGGCCTATGACCGATACTGCCCCAATGAGACAGCTCGTCAACTCGTCGCTTGGGCAAAGTGCAGGCCCAATAATAATCAATATCTGATGCAGGAGCCATAAAGTAATGGAGCTAATACATGCCCAAGAGATATCTCTCAACACCAGTCTGGTCAGTCGGGAAAGTCGTTTTGTCAATGGAGTCCTTGAGCGTTGCCAGCAGGATAAGGGATTGGCTGCTCGCTTGCGTCGGGCCGATAACCCTGCGACAGAGTATCAGAGCTGGGATCTGTTGGCTGGCTATGGCATAGATCTTGAGAATGAGAGCCAACGCCTTCCATTTGTTACGCTAGCTGCCGCCATTGCTAAGGCTAAAACAGAGGGCAATGGTTCCTTAGCACTAGGCCGGGCTATTGCGGCTTGCTATGAGGATGGTCATGATAGTACGCAGGCAAAGGCAAGATTACGTCGTTTGCTGGCTTGCGATGATCTACCAGAGCTATGTCGTATCCTACGTCCATTGCTTGCGCTGATCCAAAGTAAGGTAGCACAGCCCTTGGACTACGTGCGCTTGCTAAGGCAGGTACGGCGTTTTTTCTTTAACGCACAGCAGGTCAAAGCCCAATGGGCCCAAGAGTTCTATGGTCAGCTGATCAACTCTAATGACACCGAGGGTGAAGCATGACAATGATCGCCAGCGTTTTACGGCTCGATCGAAAAGCGTTACATGCGCTTCGTGTCACCGACCTTTATTCCCTGCATCGTGTCGTTTACAGTCTTTATGAAGATGTGCGTACTGAAATAGCCAAGGCTGATGGTGAAACGAGTGGCATCCTGTTTGCAGACCAAGGCGGCGATTTTTTCGGGAGAAAAATTCTTCTGCTCGCAAATCGCATGCCGGCGACTTGCTTAGAAGGTCAGTATGGTGAGGTTCTTAGTAAGCAGATTAACGACAGCTTTCTTGAATACGAAAGGTATCGTTTCAAGGTGATCGTTAATCCAAGTTATCGCGACGCAGCTAGTCACAAGCGTGTCCCCGTAAAGGGGAGAGAGGCTATTGGCGATTGGTTCCTGAAAAAATCTGAGCAGAGCTGGGGTTTCCGGGCTTCGTCTGAGCACCTGCAGGTTGATCGTGTAGATGTCCAGAAGTTCAAGGCTAAACAGCAGTGTTCCATCACCATAGCGCAAGCGCAGGTGCAGGGCCAGCTGTGTGTCACCAATCGTGAAAAATTCCGTAACAGCTTTTGCCGGGGAATTGGCTCGGGACGAGCCTTTGGCTGTGGCCTGCTGCAAATGGTTCCTCTTCTTGACAACTCTTTAGCCTGAATAAAAAGGATATTCAACGTGAACAATGCCTATACCAATACCCGTATCGAATTCCATATTCTTCAATCATTCCCGGTGACCTGCTTAAACCGTGACGACGTGGGTGCTCCCAAGACTGCAGTTGTAGGAGGCGTCACCCGTGCGCGCGTCAGTTCTCAGTGCTGGAAGCGTCAGGTACGCCTGTCGTTGCCGGGGTTTGGTATAAAGCTCGCCACACGCACGAAGCAAGCAGAAGGTTTATTTGTTCAAGCATGTCTGAATGCCGGTGCGAGTGATGTTGCTGCCCGTGCCTGTGGCAAGAAAATCGCTGAGCAGTTGATTGACGATACCTTACTCTTTATTAGTGATAGCGAAGCTAAGGCATTTGCGGACTATGCGCATGACCAAGAGTTTGATGAGACCAAAATTAAAGATAAGGATCTAGCCAAGGTTGCTAAAAAAACCATCAATCCTGCTGTTGATGCTCTTGATATTGCCTTATTCGGTCGTATGGTTGCCAAGGCGGCTGACATGAATGTGGAGGCAGCTGCTTCATTCGCACATGCCATATCTACGCACAAGGTCAGCAATGAGATTGAGTTTTTTACAGCTCTAGATGATTTGCAGATTGAGCCGGGAGCGGCCCATATGGGCAGTCTCGAATTTAACTCCGCGACCTACTATCGCTATATTAGCCTGGATTTAGGGCAGCTGGCCCAGGTTCTGGCGGCTGAAGACATTAAAAAGGCTATCGCTGCTTTTGTACAATCTTTGTATGTGGCCGTACCCAGTGCCCGCCAGACAACCCAGTCAGGCGCTAGCCCCTGGGAGTTTGCACGTGTCATAGTGCGCAAGGGACAGCGCTTGCAGGTTCCATTTGAAACGGCCGTTAAGGCTAAGGATGGTGGTTTTATCCAGCCCAGCATTGAAGCCCTTAAATTTTACCTCGACAAAAAAGCAAAATTGTCGGGCTCCTTGTTTGGGAAGCTGGGCAGCTATGATTGGGGTGAAGATGATAGTTTCAGTATCGACGAGTTGATTACCGCTTTGCAAAGTCACGTGCAGTGAGCCGACTTATGAGCAACAACTATCTTCTGTTATGGCTTGAGGCCCCTATGCAATCGTGGGGGCATGACTCCCTATTTGGGAGGCGAGACAGCCTTGATTTTCCCACGAAGTCGGGTGTGTTGGGTCTACTGTGCTGCGCTCGTGGCGCTGGCGGGGCTGAGATTGAATGGCTTCAGGCATGGGCAGAACTGGATATGCAGGTCATTGCCTATGTGCCCTGTAATCAGCACGGTGAGGCCATGCTGCGTCAGCCGTTGCTGCGCGATTTTCAGATGGTCGGGAGTGGTTACGATGATTTGGACCCTTGGCAAAATCTGTTGATCCCGAAAACTAGCGAAGGTAAGAAAGCGGTAGGTGGCGGCACTAAAATGACCTACCGCTATTACTTGCAGGATATGGCCTTTGCCGTTGTGCTGCAGGCTCCTGAGGCCTATGTGGCTGCTGCGGCCGTAGCGCTGATCAGTCCCATCTGGGATTTGTTTCTGGGGCGCAAAAACTGTGTTCCTACTGAATTTGTTTATCAGGGGCAATTCGGATCTGTGGCTGAAGCACAGCAAGCTGCCCATGCATTGGCAACTAAAAAGTGTCGTGTCATCTCTTTTCGAGTGATACAGGGGGAGCACGAAGGTGAGGTGCTTACCCTGAACGATATTCCCGTGCAGTTTGGGCAACACAAAAAATACCGAGATCGCCGTGTAACAGTGCAAAAGGAGGCATAAACGCATGGCATCAGGGCAGCGACTTTTTGTCAAAATTACTAGAGAGTCCTTGCCTCAGGTAAAAGACAAATATCCGTTTGTCTATCTCGAGCGAGGGCGGCTAGAAATTGATGACAGCAGCGTTAAGTGGATTGATGCCGAAGGCAATGTGGTGCCGATACCAGTCGCTACGCTGAATACGCTTTTACTTGGGCCAGGCACTACCGTGACCCATGACGCTATCAAAACTGCTGTCGCAGCCAACTGCTCGGTGTGTTGGGTAGGCGAAGACTCACTGCTCTTTTATGCCGCAGGTTTTTTGCCGACCGCAGATACCCGAAACCTCAAGAAGCAATTAGAGCTTGCTTCAAATGGAGAGGAATCGCTGGAGATAGTCCGGAAAATGTATGCGCAACGCTTTCCCGACGCTGCTTTGGTAGGGAAGACGCTTAAAGAGATGATGGGTATGGAGGGCCATCGCGTCCGGGCCCTGTATCAGCAGAAAGCTGAACAGTATCAGGTAGGCTGGAAAGGACGGCAATTTACGCCAGGAAAATTTGAACTGGGTGATGTTACCAACCAGGTCCTGACTGCTTGCAACGCCGCACTTTACGGCATTATTTGTTCGGCCGTCCATGCCATGGGTTTCTCGCCTCATATTGGCTTTATCCATTCAGGCAGTCCATTGCCGTTTGTGTATGATCTAGCGGATCTTTACAAAGAATCGCTATGTATTGATTTAGCGTTTTCTCTCACACGGGATATGGCTGGTCGCTACGACAAAGCCAAAGTTTCAGTCGAATTTCGACAGCGGGTTGTTGAAATGAATTTATTAGAGCGACTGTCGGAAGATATCCCACATATTTTGGGGGTGTCTGATGCTCGTCGTCGTCGCAAATGATTTGCCTCCCGCAGTGCGTGGAAGAATGAAGCTCTGGTTTGTGGAGCCCAAGCCAAATGTTTTTGTGTCAGGGATTAAAGATTCGGTTGCAATCACCGTAATTGACTACTTATATAAGCATTGTCCACCGGAATCAGGCATCGTCATTTTTCGTTTGATCCAAACACCTCCAGGCTACGAAATTAGAATCATTGGCTCAACCAAGAAGGTACTAACGCTCATGAAGGCGAGCCGACGCCCCCGAGCATGAAAGCCTTGGCGTAGCAGAGGCTGCTGCATCATGACGTCTTTAGCGTTATCTTAAAGGT
>JABEVH010000054.1 GCA_013043915.1 Pseudomonadales bacterium | reverse complement strand
GGCAGGGTAATAACAGCAATTCCTCCGTTGACGGCATCAGCTTGCAGTGACCAGGCAGGTAGGCAGGCCAGTGAAGATAAAAGAATCAGTGAACTTTGTTTCATGAGTTGCCCTTTTCGGTATCAAGAACAAGAAGTGACAAACTACCCTCGTGAAGGCGAGCTAAAATCTTGTCACCAGTTTGAACGTCATCAGCTTGTCGAATGATGCCCCGGGGCCCCTCAAGAATGGCATAACCACGAGATAATGTCGTCAAGGGGCTGGCAATATGGGCGCGATGAGCCAGAAACTTCAGCCGAGTACGTGCTTGTTGCAAGTGAGCGGGCATCATGCTCCGCAATTGGTTTATTTGGTGGAAGAGGTTTTCATGTAATCTATTTAGCCGCCATACGGTGCTGCCTGATCTGAAGCGGTGTTTAAGGATGCTGTAAGCATGTTGTCTGCTTGTTAATGATCGTTCCAGGGTGTATTTAAGTCGGGCGAAGATGGTATCAAGTTGCTCTTGTTGACGGTACAGTTGTTGCCGGGGGTGTTGGCTTTGCAGTCGAGTGACATACTGTTGAATCTGCTCTTTACAGTGTCTGTACAGATGTCCCCAGGCCTGCATAAGGCGAAGTTGCAACTGATCAAGTCGCTGCTCCTGATCCCTGATCTGGCGCGGTGGTCGTGCTATGCGCTGAGCGAGTTGTTGCAGTTGTTGGTGAAGTCGTAGTGCAGCTTCGCTGAGTATCTCGGCAGCGGCCGAGGGGGTGGCGGCCCTAAGGTCAGCTGCAAAATCAGCGATAGTAAAGTCGGTTTCGTGCCCCACAGCACTGATGACCGGGATGGGGCAGGCTCTGATGGCGCGAGCCAGTGCTTCATCGTTGAAGGCCCAGAGATCCTCCATGGAACCGCCACCCCGGCAAATAAGGACGACATCAAAGCCTGACTCTAGGTGGATGCGATTGAGCATGTGAATGATCATGGCAGCGGCCTGCTCACCCTGGACGAGAACCGGCATCAAGGTCACCGGCAGGGCAGGATAGCGGCGTTTGAGTATACTAAGTACATCATGCAGGACGGCTCCCTGGCGGGAGGTGATCAAAGCCACATGGGTAGGCAAGTGTGGTAAAGGACGTTTATGAGTAAAAAGCCCTTCGGCAGCCAATTTTTCCTTGAGCTTTATAAAGGCAGCTTGCAGGTCCCCTGCGCCAGCGGCAACCATGTTCTCAACGATAAGCTGATAGTCGCCGCGGGGAGTGTAGAGACTGAGATGCCCATGGACCTGCACTTTCATGCCATCCACGGGGTGTAGTCGCAAGCTTTGGCGGCGTGAACGAAACATGGCTGCTCTAACCTGCGCCTGGGCATCTTTGAGTGTAAAATATAGGTGGCCTGAGCTAGCCTGAGTGAGGTTGGAGATCTCTCCTTCCACATTTAGGTTGGCAAACTGCCCTTCAAGGAGGTCACGCGCCAGCGTGTTGAGAGAGGTAACGCTCAGAATGTCCGGGCTGGGCATGGGGTCTGGGTGCTGGTGGTGGCTAAGATGTCCATTGTAGAAAACAAGTAGGGAGACTGTCATGAAGAATATGGTTCTGGTGGTTTTATTGTCCCTGCCTATAGTGTATTGGTTGATGCAACCCTCAAAAACGATCGTGACTAATCAGCCTGCTCTGGGCAAGCAGGTTCAAGTTTATCGTTGGCAGGATGCTGATGGCGTAACCCATTTTTCCAGCGAGCCCCATGCAGGAGCTCATAAAGTCAATGTGGATAGTCGTCATATTCCCAATCTTGACAGTGTGTACGGCCCTGAGGCGCCGTCCCCTTCATCGCCTATAGCCGTGGCTGAATCAGTATCAAGTATGGGGGGAGCATTTACGCAGTATGTACACCATTTGCAATCAGACGAGGATAAAGCTAAAGCAGCAGCCGTAACCGCAGGACAGATCCCAGATGCGCAAAAGGCTGCACTTGATGGCAATTAGAGCGCTTCACTTGACGGAGTGGCAGAGAAGAGCCTAGATTACGCCGCATGATAACTTTTTTTTCAACCTTATATCAGCTCTGTATAGGGAGTCTGATCATTTTTGTGTTGTTGTCGCGGGGAGCAGAGGCTAGCCCTATAGTTTTACGTTACCCACAAATTTCATCCATGTCTCAGCCTTCAGCCTCCGGTCAGGGAGTGACTCCCACCTTGCTATTGCGGCAGTTAAACGAACTAAAAAATAGTGGATATTCGTTTATACGCATGGATGCATTAGGAGCCAAATACCGTTCCTACCACAGAGACAAGGTGATCATCGTTTGTTTCGATGCGCCCAGTTCTTTGTTTATGAAAGAGGTGTTGCCGATACTTCATGTCCTGCATATTCCGGCGGTGGTTGGCGTGATCGGTCATCGTGTGAGGGATCATGACAGGAACTTCCTGAATGGGGCTGATCTGAAGAAACTGGCCACAGACCCTTTAATTAGCTTGGCTATCGAGGGCGACAATCTGGACATGCCGTTGCCGGGTGATCCACAAAAAGATAGGCAGCCAGCGGCAACCACACGAGCCTGGTTAGGTCGTAAGGATGGGTATGAATCCGAGAAGGCTTACAGGGCTCGAATCAGTGATGATTTGCAGCGTAGTCAGCAGTTTTTTGAGCAGCAGCTTGGGCTGCATGCCCATATCGTTGTGTGGCCAGGCGGCGATTTTAATGAAGTTTGTACCCGAATTGCGGCGAGCCTGGGTATGACTCTGGGGTTGGGGTATCAAGGTTTGCTGGATGCTCACGGGCGGCGTCGTTTCTATCAACATGTCGTGGATAATGGCGTTTCGCCTTGGCAACTTGAGCATGACATGAAGGCTGAGGGTTCAGCAAAGCTACATCAGCCCGTGCGCTTAATGCATGTTAATCTTGACTATGTTTATGATGCTGATCCTGTTCAAGAAGCAAGTAATCTGCAAAAGTTGCTGCAAAGGATAAGGGATAGCGATGTCAATACAGTTTATCTGCAAGCCTTTGCTGATCCTGATGGTAATGGTGCGGCAGATGCTGTGTATTTTCCCAATCGCCATCTCCCGGTACGGCAGGACTTGTTCAATCACGTGGCCTGGTCCATCAGCAAACTAACGCAAGTAAGGCACGTCTTCGCTTGGATGCCTCTGCTGGCATGGCAGCTTCCTGTCAGGGACAAGGCGGCTCAGGATGTCGTTGTTACCCTGCCCAATAAACCCAATTATGTGGCAACGGGCTACCCAAGACTTTCTCCTTTTTCATCTTCAGCCAAGGTGGTGATACGGGATTTGTATACAGACTTGGGGCGTCATGCTTATTTTAATGGCATACTTTTTCACGATGACATTACGTTATCTGACTTTGAAGATGACAGCAAATTTGCGAGGTCAGCGTATCAGTCATGGGGGTTGCCTGCTAGCGTAGCTGAAATTCGGCTTCACCCTCAATGGATGCCTATGTGGACCTTGCTTAAAACTGATGCTCTGGACAATCTCGCGTTGAGCATGGCGCATATTGTACGCGATGATCACCCTGGCTTACTGACAGCCCGTAATCTTTATGCGCAGGTGGTTTTGCATAAAAAGGCAGAGGAGTGGTACGCCCAGTCTTTGGAGTCATCACTGGCTGACTTTGACTATACGGCTATCGAGGCCATGCCCTATATGGAGCAGGCTCACTACCATTCAGGTTTCTATCGTGACTTGTTTGAACATGTCAAAGCGTACCCGCAAGGTTTATTGAAGACTATATTTGAACTCCAGGCTAAAGATTGGCGTCAAGGTGGGGATCCGGTGCCTTCCCCCGTTTTAGCGAATACGGTATGCATGTTATATGACTGGGGTGTTCTGAATGTGGGGTATATCCCCGATGACCCTTATCGTAACAGCCCGGATTTGAGTGTGCTGCGTCCTGCCATGGATCATCATTGCAAGCTGGCGTCTCAGTCCGACCACGGATAGCAGTCTTATCTGCGTTTACCCGGGCACGGTTATCCCTTATACTAGTTCTCTTCTCCTTTTGCCAGGTTGTGGGGCTCTTCATGCTCGAGATTGTTAGAGAAGCGTTGACTTTCGATGATGTGCTGCTGCTGCCTGACTACTCTAACGTGTTGCCCAAGGATGTTATCCTTAAGACACGCCTGACTCGTGATATCTATATTAATATGCCGCTGGTCTCGGCAGCCATGGATACCGTGACCGAGGCAGCTATGGCAATTGCCATAGCTCAAGAAGGAGGGATCGGGATTCTGCATAAAAACATGGAGATTGAGGCTCAGGCAGCTGAAGTGCGGCGCGTCAAGAAGTTTGAAAGTGGTGTTGTTAAAGACCCCATCACCGTTACGCCTGACACGACTGTGGGGCAATTACTGGCTTTGACTCAGGCTAATCGTATCTCGGGGGTGCCCGTGGTGGATGGGCTGGATTTAGTGGGTATCGTGACCAGTCGCGATATTCGCTTTGTCACGCAGCCTGAGCTATTAGTGTCCAGTATCATGACGCCTAAGGATAAGTTGGTGACGGTGCGCGAGGGTGAATCTCCTGAACGTATTCGGGCGTTGCTGCATGAGCACCGTATTGAAAAGGTACTGGTTGTCGATGATGATTTTCGCCTTAAGGGATTGATTACTGTCAATGACTTTCGCAAGGCAGAGCAATACCCTTCTGGAAGCAAGGATGATCAGGGCCGGTTACGTGTGGGTGCTGCCGTAGGGACAGGCAAGGACGCTGAGAGCCGCGTTGAGGCCTTGATTGAAGCCGGTGTAGATGTGTTAGTGGTTGATACGGCGCATGGTCACTCCCAGGGCGTTCTTGATACGGTGGCCTGGATCAAAAGAAATTACCCTGGCATGCAGGTCATCGGAGGCAATATTGCGACCGGTGATGCAGCCTTGGCATTGCGTGACCGCGGAGCTGATGCGGTGAAGGTGGGTATCGGTCCTGGTTCGATTTGTACTACGCGCATCGTGGCAGGTATAGGTGTACCCCAGATATCTGCTATCGATGATGTCGCCCGCGCACTGAAAGACGATATTCCTCTGATTGCTGACGGAGGCATACGTTACTCAGGGGATATTGCCAAGGCAATTGCGGCGGGAGCCCATGCCATCATGATAGGGTCGTTGCTGGCTGGCACGGAAGAAGCACCCGGTGAAGTGGAGCTTTTTCAGGGGAGGTACTACAAGGCTTACCGCGGGATGGGCTCCTTGGGAGCCATGGCTGCGCGTAATGGATCCTCTGATCGCTATTTCCAGGATGCTTCACAGGGTGTGGAAAAGCTGGTTCCCGAGGGTATTGAGGGGCGGGTACCTTATAAAGGCCCGATGAGCGGCATCATTCACCAGTTAACGGGTGGATTGCGATCATCGATGGGGTATACCGGATCGGCTACCATTGAAGAAATGCGTAAGCGCCCCCGTTTTGTCAAGATTACTGCAGCAGGGATGAAAGAGTCGCATGTTCATGATGTGACCATTACCAAAGAAGCCCCCAACTATCGCGTGGGGTAAACATGCTGGATTTCTTGCTGAACTATGGCTGGTTGGGGCTGCTGCTGGTGATATTGCTGGTGGTAGCTAGCCATGTCGGCTTGGTTTGGCTGATGGCCAAAAACAGTACGTCATCCTCTTCTTCCCTTCCCCCTCAATCCCGTGAATGAGCGCGTTATGACACTTGATATTCATGCCCACAAAATTCTGATCCTGGATTTTGGTTCACAGTACTCCCAGTTGATTGCACGACGTGTGCGTGAGTTGGGTGTTTACTGTGAGCTCAGGGCATATGATATGTCTGAGGAAGAGATCAAGGTATTTGCGCCACAAGGCATCATTCTCTCAGGGGGGCCAGAAACCGTGACCCTGCAGGATACCCCGCGAGCGCCTGAGGCAGTTTTTACAGCCGGCGTTCCGTTGTTAGGCATATGTTATGGTATGCAAACCATGGCGCAACAGCTTGGGGGCAGGGTGCAATCCTGCGAAAAGCGTGAATTTGGTTATGCTGCGGTGCAGGTCAAGGCCCCTGACAACTGGCTCAAAGGCATTGAAGACCGTATCGACGATCAAGGTATTGCACTGCTCGACGTCTGGATGAGTCATGGCGATCAGATCACCAGTTTGCCAGCGGGGTTCAAAGCTACCGCATCCACCGCTACGTGCCCGGTTGCTGCCATGAGTGATGAGCAGCGGCACTGGTACGGGGTACAGTTTCATCCCGAGGTGACGCATACCTTGCAGGGGCAGCGCATACTTGAACGCTTTGTGCGTCAAGTATGTGCGTGTGATGCCCTGTGGACGGCAGAGAACATCATTGAAGAGTCGGTCACCTCCTTGCGCGCGCGACTTGGTGCCGATCAGGTACTGCTGGGGTTGTCTGGAGGTGTGGACTCCTCCGTGGTGGCTGCCTTGTTGCATCGCGCTATCGGTGATCGTCTGACCTGTGTTTTTGTCGATAACGGGCTATTGCGTTTGCATGAAGGCGATCAGGTCATGGCCATGTTTGCCCAGCATATGGGTGTCCGAGTGGTCAGGGTGGATGCTGCAGAGCTTTTCTTGCAGCGTTTGGAAGGGGTCTCCGATCCTGAGACCAAGCGCAAGATGATAGGTCGTACATTCATTGAAGTGTTCGATGCAGAAGCTGCCAAATTGAGCGATGTGCGTTGGCTGGCGCAAGGCACCATTTATCCGGATGTTATCGAGTCGGCAGCCAGCAAGACAGGCAAGGCTCATGTTATCAAGTCACATCACAATGTGGGCGGATTGCCTGAGACCATGAAACTGAAACTGGTCGAGCCGCTACGCGAGCTTTTCAAAGATGAAGTACGTCGTTTGGGGTTGGCCTTGGGCTTGCCGTATGACATGGTACATCGTCATCCCTTTCCGGGACCAGGGCTAGGAGTACGTATCCTCGGTGAGGTCAAACGCGAATACGCCGATGTACTGCGTAAAGCTGATGATATCTTCCTGGAAGAGCTGCATCGGGCGGGCTGGTATCATAAAACCAGCCAGGCTTTTGCCGTGTTCTTGCCCGTACGCTCGGTTGGTGTGGTAGGAGATGCGCGGCGATATGCCTGGGTGATCGCACTGCGTGCTGTGGAAACCATTGATTTCATGACAGCCCGGTGGGCGCACCTACCTTATGAACTGCTGGAATTGGTCTCCAATCGCATTATCAACGAGATCGATGGGGTCTCCCGGGTGACCTATGATGTTTCCTCCAAGCCGCCGGCAACCATAGAGTGGGAATGATTTAAGGTCCTTCGGGGACTATCGTCAGCTATCGAAAATATGACATAACGTGTTGATTTTAAATTAAATACGTTGCAGTTACTATCGGTAGCTATCTCCAGCAAGCGGAGCAGGTTGGCGGTAAAGGTGACGGTAGATCCCTGAGGTCGGATTAAGACCCTGCCGTTTACTATCCAAACCGGTCTTTGACGGTAAAACACTCATACGGAAAGATTGTTTCATGTGGCTTGCGTTGGACGCTTACGCCCCACCGACGTGACTCCCATGCAGGTGGGTGATTTTGGGCATGCTCACGGTATCCCAGTTCCACGGAAATACGACCCATCTAGCTCGCATCCCAAACGATGCGCGGACGTTGAGCCTCACCTTGACGGTAATGAATAATTACCTTACAATCTGAAGAGCGAAGTTAAGGAGGCTTTGATGGCATCGCTTGCAGTCACAGTGAAAGGGCAGGTCACGCTGAAGCGAGACTTGCTACAGCACCTCGGCATCAAGCCGGGGGAGCGGGTCGAGTTTGAAAAGCTGCCGGGCGGCGAGTTGAAGGTACGCGCAGTGCGGC